>DATCPV010000280.1:0-4109 GCA_036569885.1 Gaiellales bacterium
GTGCCCGACCGCGTCGCCGGGTTCGAGGCCGGCGCCGACGACTACCTGGTCAAGCCGTTCGCGCTCGAAGAGCTGCTCGCCCGCGTGCGCGCCGTGCTTCGGCGAACGGGCCGGCTCGGCGCGGCGATCGAAGCCGGCGACGTCGTGGTCGACGAGCAGTCCGGCCTGGCCACTCGCGCCGGTTCGCCGCTCGAGCTGACCCCGACCGAGCTGCGGCTGCTCGCCTACCTCGTCCGCCAGCGCGGCCTGGTGCTCTCCAAGCACCAGCTGCTCACCCAGGTCTGGGGCTACGACGCCTACGACCCGAACGTCGTCGAGGTCCACGTCAGCGCGCTGCGCCGCAAGCTCGAAGCACACGGCCCGCGCATCCTCGACACTGTCCGTGGCCTCGGCTACCGGCTCGAGCCGCGATGAAGACCGGCTCGCTGCGGGCCCGCGTCGTCCTCACCACCCTCGCCCTGCTCGCGATTGTCCTCGTCGCCGTCGTCACCGCGGTCACCCTCGCCTACCGCGCCAAGCTCGACGGCGACCTCCACAGCCGACTGGCCAACGCGGGCGCCGCTGTCGAGCGGGCCGGCTCCCCGGTCGAGGCAAAGCGCCTCCTACCCGGCCTCGCGCTCGAGGGGGTCGCCATCCGCTTCGGCGGCACCCGAGCTCCGGCGACCGCGCCGGCCAAGACCCGCCCGACGATCCGGACACACGGATCGCTGCTCGTCCTTCACGAGACCCTGTCCGACGGAACGCAGGTCTTCTTCAGCGCCAGCCACGCGAGCATCGACCACGCGGTCAGGAACCTGCTGCTCGTCGAGCTCCTGGTCGCGGCCGCCGCGCTCGCCCTCGCCACCGTCCTCGTCCTCCAGGCGACCCGCACCGCCCTCCGCCCCCTCTCCGACGTCATCGAGACGGCAACACGCATCACCCACGGCGACTCAAAGCTCCGCCTCAACCCCAGCCGCACTGACACCGAGCTCGGCAGCCTCGCCGCCGCCTTCGACCAGATGGTCGAAGCCCTCGAAACGGCCATTGACGAGGCACGCGCCAGCGATGCCGCAACCCGCCGCTTCCTCGCCGACGCCTCCCACGAACTCCGCACCCCAATCGCCGGGCTCCAGGCAAGCGTCGAAACCCTCCTGCGCGAACAACCCGAACGCCCCGAGCGCGACCGCCTCGAAGCAGCCGTCGCCCGCGACAGCGAACGACTCGGCCGCCTGGTCAACGACCTCCTCGGGCTCGCCCGGCTCGAAGCACACCCAACCCGGACACCGGTCGACCTCGCGACGATCGTACGCCCGCTCGTTGAACACGCTCAGGCCCGCGCGCCGCACGCCACCATCACGCTCAGCGCCGACAGCCACACCACCGTGAGCGGCGACCCCGACGCGCTCGAACGCGTCCTCCGCAACCTCATCGACAACGCCCTCACCGCCATCCGGCCCACCGGCCGGATCGACGTGCAGCTACGACGGCAGAACGGAGCGGTCAACGCACTCGTCGTCGATGACGGACCCGGCGTGCCCGAACACCAACGCCAACGCATCTTCGACCGCTTCGTCCGGCTCGACCCCAGCAAACCCGGCCACGGCCTAGGCCTCGCGATCGCCCGCCGCATCGCCCACCAACACCACGGCGATCTCACCTGCGACCCCACGCCGAACGGAGCCAGCTTCACACTTCGCCTTCCGCCGGCGTAGCGTTAGCCCGCGGTTGCCTTGCTCGCCTTGCGATCCCACCCGTGGAAGGGTGAGAGGTCGCCGGCCTCCCACTTCTCGCGCAGGCCCGGGGTGCTGAGGTCCCAATCCTGGCGGACCTCCTGGAGGACGGCGCGGAGGTCGCGGCGGAGATCCTCGACCGACGGCCGGCCCCAGAACCAGTAGCCGTTGTAGATGCTGTGGATGACCAGCCCGGGCTTCAGCACCAGCGTGTGCGGGATCATCGGGTCGTGTTCGGGGTCGGTGTACTCCTGAATGTCGAGGTCCTGCTGGATCGTCCGCTCGGGATCCGACAGGAACGGCCACTGGGCGCCGGTCGACGCGCGGAACTCCTGCAGCGTGTGGTGCGGGTCTGTCGCGATCGTCGCCAGCTGCGTGTACGCCACCGCGAACTGGGGGTAGGCGGCGGCCAGCTGCTGGTGCTGCTGGTGCTCCTTCGGGCAGTAGTGGCCGCGGGCCAGTATCAGCACCAGCGGGTCATCGCCCTGCAGCTCGCTGAGCTTGCGGCGCACGTCGGTGTGGTCGGGCAGCTCGTAGTCGGGGAAGGTGCCTCCCGGCACGATGTCAGCACGCATGGTTCGACTCCTCGATGGGGTTGCAGTCCACGACAGGGTCCTATCACTGGTCGCTAGGCTCTGCGCGAGACGGCAAGGGGGACTCGATGAGCAGCACCGGCAGCGGCGACATGAAGCTCGAGGCGGTCGTGATCCCGGTCGCCGATGTGGAGCGGGCGAAGGAGTTCTACAGCGGTCTGGGGTGGCGGCTCGATGCCGACTTCCCCTTCGACAATGGCTTCCGGGTCGTCCAGTTCACGCCGCCCGGCTCGGGCTGCTCGATCCAGTTCGGGACCAAGATGACGTCGGCCGCACCTGGCTCAGCCCAGGATCTGTATCTGATCGTGTCCGATATGGACGCGGCGCGTGCCGAGTTGATCGCGCACGGCGCCGACGTCAGCGAGGCGTTCCACACCGACACGCCGGGCGCGCAGTTCGAGCCGCACGGAACAGGAGACCGCATCAGCGGGCCTGCTCCCGATGACCCCAGCTACCGCACGTTCGCCACCTTCCGCGACCCGGACGGCAACGGCTGGCTGATCCAGCAGATCATCACCCGTCTGCCCGGCCGGGTCGACCCGGAGACGAGGTTCGCATCGGTCAGCGACCTGGCCGAGGCGCTTCGCCGGGCGGCGGCCGCGCACGGGGAGCATGAGAAGCGGATGGGCGGCGAGTACGACACCAACTGGCCCGACTGGTACGCCGAGTACATGGCGCGCGAGCAGGCGGGCGAGGAACTGCCGACATGAGCAGCGACTACGACGTGATCGTGCTCGGCGGCGGTTCGCCCGGCGAGCACTGCGCGGGCGCTCTGGCGGAGGGCGGCCTGCGCGTGGCGGTGGTCGAGCGTGAGCTGGTGGGCGGTGAGTGCTCGTACTGGGCGTGCATCCCCTCCAAGACGCTGCTGCGCCCCGGCGAGGCCGCGCACGCGGCGAACGCGGCGGCGGCGACGGCGCAGGTCGACCCCGAGGCGGCGCTGGCGTGGCGCGACTTCATGGTCTCGAACCACACCGACACCGGCCAGGAGCGGTGGCTGGCGCAGAATGGCATCGACCTCCTGCGCGGCCGCGGCCGGCTGGCGGGAACCGGCGTGGTCGAGGTCGACGGCGTCGCGCACACGGCGGAGCACGTGGTGCTGGCCAACGGCGCCGACCCGGTCGTGCCGCCGGTGCCGGGCCTGGCCGAGCTCGAGGGCATCTGGACGAACCGCGAGGTGACCGCCATGACCAGCATCCCGCGCCGGCTGCTGGTGCTCGGCGGCGGGCCGGTGGGTGTCGAGATGGCGCAGGCGGTGCGCCGCCTCGGCGGCGAGGTGGTGCTGATCGAGGGGTCCGCGCACGTGCTGTCGCGCGAGGCGGCCCCGCTGGGCGAGGCGCTCGGCGAGGTGCTGCGACGCGACGGCATCGAGCTCGTGCTCGGCACCCACGCCACCGCCGCCCGGCGCGAGGGCGACGAGTTCGTCCTGGAGCTGGGTGACCAGCACAGCGCGCGCGGCGACCGCCTGCTGCTGGCAACCGGGAGGCGGCCGCGGGTGGACGACATCGGCCTCGAGACGGTCGGCATCGACCCGAACCACCGCGGAATCCAGGTGGATGCTCACATGCGTGCCGGGGAGCGGCTGTGGGCGATCGGCGACGTCACCGGCATCTGGCCGCTGACCCACGCTGGCAAATACCAGGGCCGGGTCGTGGCGGCCAACATCCTGGGCGAGCCGCGCGAGGCCAACTACGACGCCGTGCCGCGGGCCGTCTACACCGACCCGCAGGCGGCCGCGGTGGGTGCCACCGAGGCACCGATCAGCGCGACCGCGCCGCTGACCGGCATCGCCAAGACCGCCACCTACACC
>DATCPV010000281.1:0-5593 GCA_036569885.1 Gaiellales bacterium
CCAGCTTGTTGCCGACGATTGCCTTGACCGCGCTTCCGCCGACCGTGATCTCGCGCCTGCGATGGTGCGCCGCCCACACCACGGCCTCGGCTGGGACCTCAGGCTGAAAGATCGGCGCGACCGGTTGGGGGTGGTTCGGCAGCTTGGTGCGGCACCAGTTGAACTGCGGCGTGTTGACGGCCGGGAGCTGCACCATCGAGATCCAGACGCGGCTCTTCGTGTGCAGGAGCTCCGTGCGCACCGAGTCGGTGAAACCGCGCACGGCGAACTTGCCCCCGCAGTAGGCCGACTGCAATGGGATCGCGCGGTACGCGAGCGCGGAGCCGACCTGGACGATCGCGCCGCGGTCGCGCGGGACCATCCGCCGGAGTGCCGCCATGGTCCCGAACACCGTCCCCAGGTACGTCACCTCGGTCGCGCGCGTGAACTCCTCGGGGCTGATCTCGGTGAACGGCGCGAAGATCGTCGCCATCGCGTCGTTGACCCAGACGTCGATGTGCCCGAACCGCTCTTCGACCGCCGCTGCGGCGGCCTCGACCTGGTCCGCGTCGGCGACATCCGTTGGCAGCACGAGTGCGATGCCGCCGAGCTCCTCGACCTCCTTGGCGGCAGCTTCGAGACCCTCGTGCCCACGGGCGAGCAGGCCGACCGCCGCGCCGCGACGGGCGAAGGCGTGGGCGATCGCCCGACCGACACCGGCCGATGCGCCGGTGACGACGACGACCTCGCGATCCGCGGAGGCGGTCACCGGGCACCCGCCTCGCGCCGAGCTCGGCCGCGGCCGGCGGCCGAGACCCTTCCTTCGCCGAGGCGCTCGGCCAGGCTCGACGCCAGCGCCATGATGGTGAGGGCGGGGTTGGCGCTGCCCTGCGTCGGCATCACGCTCCCGTCGGCGACGAACACGTTCGTGCTGCCCCACACGCGGTGGTCGCGATCGACGACGCTGTCCTCCGGGCTTGTGCCCATCCGGCAGCCGCCGACCAGGTGTGCATAGCGGTCGATGGTCAGCACGTCCTGGGCGCCGGCCGAGTCCCAGATGTCGTGCAGCGTCCGTTTGGCAAAGGCGATGCTGGCACGGTCGTTTGGGCACTGCGTGTAGTCGATACGGGGAATCGGCATCCCGTTTGCGTCCACGTCGTCCGCGAGCGTCACCCGGTTCTCGGGCAGCGGGAGCAGCTCGCACAGCGCGCCGAGCACGGCCCAGTGGTTGTAGTCGCGCATGTACTCGCGCAGCGCGGCGCCGCGATGGCCCTCGGCAAGCACGTGCTCCGCCCAGCCGATGGGAAGCGGGCTGACCGTCTGGATCGAGAAGCCGCGCGCAAAGCCCCGGGCCGGGTCGGTCTCGTAGAACTGCTCTGACGACACCTCGGGCGGAGGCCCCTTGTACATCCGCAGCAGCTCGGGGAATCGCCCCGCCACCTGGGGCGCCCCCTGCACCATCAGATAGCGGCCGACCTGGTCGTGGTCGTTGCCCAGTCCGTGCGGGAACCGCGTGCTCGTGGAATGCAGCAGCAGCCGGGGCGTCTCGATGGAGTACCCGCAGACCGCGACCGCGGCGGCCCGCTGGAACCGCACGCGCCCGTCGTGGACGTACGACACCCCCGCACAGCACCCGCGGTCGTCTACCTCGAGGCGGATGGCCATCGAGTTGGCGCGGATCTCGGCGCCGTGTTCGATCGCGTCGGGGACATGGGTGACGAGTGGGCTGGCCTTCGCGTTCACCTTGCAGCCCTGGAGACAGAATCCGCGGTAGATGCAGTGCGGCCGGTTGCCGAAGACGCCGTTTGTGATCGCCACCGGGCCGACGCGCATCTCGATGCCGTGCTTCACGGCGCCCGCCCACGCGCGTTCGGCGGCGCCGCACACCGGATGTGGCGCATGCGGGTAGCCGTGCGGATCGCCCCAGGGCCAGTCCTGGCCCGCCACCGGGAGCTCGCGTTCGACGCGCTCGTAGTGGGGCTTCAGGTCCGGGTAGGAGATCGGCCAGTCGGGCCCGACGCCGTCCTCTGTCGCGACCTCGAAGTCGGACGGGTGGAAGCGCGGCGTGTAGCCGGCGTAGTGCACCATCGAGCCGCCGACGCCGTGGCCCGAGTTGTTCTTCCCCATCTCGACCGGGTCGTCTCCGCCGATGATCCGCTTGTCGTTCCAGTACAGGTGCGCCGACCCCTCCTCGTCGGAGACCCAATCGGCGTCGGGATCCCAGAACGGGCCACGCTCGAGCACGACAACGCTCCACCCGGCGCGGGCGAGTCGCTGGGCGAGGACGCCGCCACCCGCGCCACAGCCGACGATCACCATGTCCACCTCGTCGTCGTCCCGGTGGCGTTGCATGCGGTCGTATCCGGGCACGCCCCGCCGATGCGGATCCAAAAGCCACGCGGAGTCGTTGTCGACCGGGCGGACGGAGCCTTTCAGCAACGTGGCGACGCTCACTCGAGCCCTCGTTGTCTGACGTCGGGGACGGGATCGACGTCGAGTGCCTCGCGTCCCTCCCATGCCTCGTCGAGGCCGACCCCCATGCGGGCGTACCCGCGCGGATACGCGGGACCCCCGAACCCGATCTCGTTCCATGCCCACGGATGGGAGTAGAAGGCCGAGAGCACGGCGCGCATGACGACGCCCCAGGCGCGCTTGCTGTCGAGCTCGTCCCAGGCCCCGCCCGCGAGCGTTCCGGCGGCGAACTCGTCCAGGACCTGCGACCTGAGAGCGTCCGGCGCGAGGGAGTACGACTCGCCGCCTTCGCGGACGGCGGCCTCGTCCAGACCACGTGCGACGAGGCGCCAGGTGACGCGGTCATCGGGCATACCGGCATACTGGAAGCCGTCCAGACGGCCCTGGTCGAGCTTCTCGTCGATGAAGGCGAGCACGGGGATGCGCGGGTCGGAGTCCTGGGCGAGCACGTCGTCGCAGAACGCCGTCAGCGTGGCGGTCTCCGCCTCGGTGAAGAAGCGCCTTGGCGGCACCCGGTCGATCCGGCCGAGCACCACCGTGCGGGTGGCGTCGTCCCAGTGCGCCGCCTGCGCGACGATGTCGAAGTCCGGGTAGCGGCCGTGCATCTGCGGGGTGGTCCCGCGCCGCTGGCGGGGCAGCTCGCGGGGATCCGCAGGATCCCGGCCGGAGCGCAGATTCGGCAGGTGGCCGGCCCCGGTGAAGTCAGGAGACAGGGCTACGACTCCCGCGCCATCAGTGGAGCCAGCATCCCGAAGGCGCCGATCAGAAGGAGCGAGCCCGGCGCCAGGAGCGGTGGGCCCATCACCAGGTTGTACGTGGCGTTGCGCAGCCCGCCTGGCTTGCGATGGATGCCCTGCAGGTGGGTGACGACGCCGACCAGGCCGTCGGCCGCGTACAGCGCCGAGACGGCCGGGAGCACCGTTTTGGCCGCACGCTCCGAGAAGATCGCCGCGATCGCCGCGGCGGTCAGGGGCGGCGTCAGGACGATCGGCGTCCACATCCAGCGGTCGCCGAACGATGCCTTGTAGTGCTCGAGATAGATCTCGAATGCGAGCGCGGGCGCGCTCACCGCTGCACAGGCGGCGAGCGTCTTCTGCATTCGGCCGGCCCGGAGGTTGGCCAGCAGGCGCGACGGGGCCCTGGTCACGGTGCGCATCGGTTCTCCTTGGCGTTAGACGGCATAGGTGGCGGCGTCCGCGGTCTTGAGCTCGAGACCGTTCCCCGGCCGGGACAGGTCGGGTGCGAGCGTTCCGGCCACCGGCTCGGGCACCCCGTCGAAGAGCAGGCGCTCGATCCGGACGTGGTCGTGGAAGTACTCCAGGTGGCGCAGCGGCGGCGCGGCGCAGCACGGGTGCAGGTGGATCGCCGGCCCGCAGTGCGCGGAGAGCTCGAGCGATCTCGCCTGGCAGAGCGCGGCGACGCGCATGAAGCCCGTGATGCCCTCGCAGCGGGTGACGTCGGCCTGGAGGCAGTCAACGGCCTCGGCGGCGAGCATCGCCTCGAAGTACGGCAGCATGTGGCCGTACTCCCCGGCGGCAATGTCCATGCCAAGGGGCGCGCGGTCGCGGATGAGGCGCAGGCCGGCGAGATCGTCGGACGACACGGGCTCTTCGAGCCAGCGCACATCGTGCTCGGAGCACCGGGACGCGAACAGGAGCGCCCGCTTGCGGCTGAGTGCGCCGTTCGCATCGACGTAGAGCTCGGTCTCGGGGCCGATCGCGATACGCGCGACGCGAACCCGCTCGACGTCCCGGTCGGGCTCGCGGCCGACCTTCATCTTCACGCGCGGGATCCCCTGCGCGGCCCAGCCCCCGAGCTGCTCGGCCAGCCGCTCGTCGGAATACGAGGTGAAGCCACCGCTGCCGTAGATCGGAACGGCCGGCCGAACGGCGCCCAGGAGCGTCGCCAGCGGCAAACCCAGGAGACGGGCCTTGAGATCCCACAGCGCCGTGTCGACCGCGCTGATCGCCATCGCGGCGACGCCGGGCCGGCCGAGGTTGCGGCACGCCCGGGCCATCGCGTCCCAGGCCGCCGTCACAGACATCGCATCGCGGCCCACGACCTCGGCGGCCAGCGTCGACTCCGCGACCGTGCCCGAGGCGAGGTTGCCGTAGGTGTAGCCAAGGCCCGTCTCGCCGGCGGCGCGGGCGTGCACGAGCACCATCGTCGTCGCATCCCATTCCGCGGTGCCGTCGGACTCCGGTTGGTCGGTCGGGATCGTGTAGGCCGAAACCTGCACCGCCTCCACCGGCGCATCGACGCGGGCGAAAGGCCGCGGCCTCCCGGGACGACGGTCGGTCGAGATCATCAGCGTCCGGGGACGAGCTGCTGCGCTTTTTGACGGATCGCCTGGGTGATCATGCCGCGCCGGCCGGAGTCGCCCTGAGCGACCGCGTGGGCGAAGTTCACCGCCTGCGTGAACGTGATGTGCGGTGGCAGCGGCGGCACCTCGGGATCGGTGACGGCGTCGAGCACGACCGGCCGGTCCGACGCGAGCGCCGCTGCCCAGGCGGGGCCGATGTCGTTCGGGTCGTCCACGCGGATCCCGCGCAGCCCGACCGAATCGGCATACGCCGCATAGTCGAATTCGGGGATCTGCTGGGATGCGTCGAACTTGGGATCGCCCTCCATCGCGCGTTGCTCCCAGGTGACCTGGTTCAGGTCGTTGTTGTGCAGGACGAGCACGATCAGCCGCTGGTCGCTCCACCGGTGGCGGTACTTCGCGATCGTCAGCATCTCGTTCATGCCGTTCATCTGGAACGCGCCGTCACCGACGAGCGCGATCACCGGGCGGCCTGGGTGGGCGAACTTCGCCGCCACGGCGTACGGGACGCCGGGCCCCATCGTCGCCAGGTTTCCCGAGAGGGTGCCCATCATGCCGGCGCGGAGCTTGATGTCGCGGGCATACCAGTTCGCGGACGAGCCGGAGTCGGACGTGAGGATCGCTCCGTCGGGCAGCTGCTTGCTGAGCTCGAAGAAGACGCGTTGCGGATTGATCGGGTCGGCGTCTGCCATTGCCCGCCGCTCCATCAGCTGCCACCAGCGGGCGACCGACGCTTCGATCTCATCCCGCCAGCTGCGGTCGGCCTTGCGGAGGAGCAGCGGTATCAGCGCGCGGAGCGTCGCGCGAGCGTCTCCGACG
>DATCPV010000282.1:0-4270 GCA_036569885.1 Gaiellales bacterium
GCGCCGGCAACATGATCTCCGACAGCTACCCGTTGGGGTTCAAGGTCGCCCTGCACCGCAAGGACCTGGGCATCGCCCTCGACGAGGCCGGCCGGGCGGGCGTGCCGATGGAGGTCGCCGAGCTCGTGGTGGCGCAGGAAGACCGGCTCATGGCCGAGGGCCACGGCGACGAGGACGTGAGCGCCCTGGCCCGCCTGCCCAAACACCGCGCTGAATAACCGGTGCCAGGCACTTAATATTCACGAACGGAGGCGGACAGCGGCTCGAGCTCGAACGGGAGCAGCCGCACGGCCTTGGCGAACCGGCCGAGCAGTGAGACGCGGTCGGGCGCGGCCAGCGCCAGCACGGCCAGGCGGTGGCTGGCGGTGTCGTCGTCGTTCTCGCTCAGGCGGTGGCCGGGCCGCACCAGCACCTCGACGTGCGCATGCGGGAAGCGCTCGAGCACGATCGACGGGTCCGGCACCGATCGCACGATCGCGTCCTCGTACGCTCGCAGCAGGAAGCTCGCCGTCACCAGGTCGTCACGCGCGGGCGGAAGCCGCGGCGTGCGCCCGGTGCACAGGTCGAGCTGGATCTCGTAGCTCGAGATGCCGTGCACCGCGTGCACGAGCGGCGCGAACTGCGACGCCATACGCCCATTGCACTCGACGATCGTCAGGCTGCCGTCGGGACGGACGAAGAACTCGATATTGAACATGCTGTTGTCGAAGCCGAGCGCCGGCATCAGCCTGGCCGCGACGTCGGCCATCGCCTGCCGCGGACCTTCGGGCAGGCGGCTGGGGTACTCGAAGCGCAGGAAGCTGATGTGGTTCGGATGCATAACGGCGTCGGTGACGCCAATCGCCGTCATCCGCCCATCCTGCATCCAGCCCTCGAACGTGACCAGCATCCCGTCGAGCAGTTCCTCGGCGATCAGTGTCCGGAAGGTCCGCCCCTCGAGCGCGCGGTCGGCCGCGGTGACCGCGTCGATCTCGTCGCGCGCGCGCGCCACCACGGCCGCGAACTCCGCCTCGTCGTCGACCCGGTAGGCCAGCTGCGACAGGTGGGCGGCGACCGGCTTCAGGAAGAACGGGAAGGGCAGCGGCGGGGCGACGTCGGCATCGTCCAGCTCGACCGCCGCGAATGCCGGCGTGACCTCGGGAACCGCCATGGCCTGGATACGGCGGCAGGCGAGCTTGTCGTGGCAGCGCATGAACGCCTCGCGCCCCGGTCCGGGCAGACCGGCGTCGTCGGCGAGGATCGATGCGAGGTGCCCGGTCGCGTCGCTCGACCCGAAGATCCCGTCGGCCGCCGGGCCGAACCGGGCCATGTGCTCAACGAACGTGCGCGGGTCGAAGCCTGGCCCGATCGGCTGTCCGGCAAAGCGAAGCGCGAACCGATCGAGAATCCGCTCATCGGCCATGTTCAGCCGGTCGCGCTGGCTGGGGCAGATCACCAGTGCGGTGGGCACGGTGCCGTCCACCGGCCGGATTGTGACGGATTCGAGCCCTCAGCGCCACCCGCACGCCTGCAGACGTGCTCAACCCCACAGAGCTTGGGCGGTCTGCGCGAGCGTTTCGAGCTTGGCGAGCTGGTCGCCGGGGCCCAGCGCATTCCCGAGCACCGACGTTGCAAACCCGCACTGCGGGCTGATCGCGAGCCGCTCCATGTCAATGTGAGACGCGGCTTCGCGGACACGGTCGGTCAGCTCGGCGACCGTCTCGCGGCGAGGCGACTTGGTCGTGACCAGGCCGAGGACAACCACCTTGTCGTCCGGCACCTCCTGCAGCGGCTGGAACGACCCCGACCGCTCGTCGTCGTACTCGAGCAGCAGCCGCTGGGCGGCCACGCGGCGAAAGACCCGGCCGGCGATCGGCTCGTAGCCGCCCTCGACCAACCATCGGCTGGCCTGATTGCCGCGGCACAGATGGAAGCCGAACGTGACCTCCGGATGTCCCTCCATCACCCAGTTGTCGAGCTCGATGCCGCGGTCGAGCCACCGCTCGGCGCTCCAGCCCTGGCGCTCGTAGAACGCCCTCGTCGCCGGGTCGATCAGCAGCGGATAGTGGGGCGCGTCGAGCTGGATGTAGGTGCAGCCAAGCCGGGCCAGCTCCCTGATCTCGTCCCGTGTGAGGGCGGCCACGTCCTCGAGGAACTCGTCGAGCGTCGGGTAGGCCTCGCGCGAGTGCTCCGGCGACCAGAGGTTCGCATACAGGCTGGGGCTCGTCAGGGTGACCTTGGCAATCGCCCGTGCCCGCCCGCGCAGGTAGGTGAAGTCCTCGGCCGCGATGTGCCGGCGCCTGTGCAGGCGCTCGCGCACACCGACCCCGGCCGGCCGCTCGGTGGCACGGTCGCCGACCTCGTCGCCGTGCCACTCCCCCCACAGGTAGGCCTCGAGGGGGACGGTGCCGAACCCGTCCACCGCGTCGGGGAGGCCGCTCTGGAACGACAGCCGCCGCATCTCGCCGTCGGTGACGACAGCGAGGTCGGCGCCCTCCTGAAGCTCCACCGCGGCATCGACCGCGCGATCCTCCGCCAGCTTCAGCTCGGCCGCAGTGGCCTCGCCGCGATCGAAACGGTCGCGCACCGACAGGAGCTCAGGCGGCCGGAGCAGGCTGCCGACGACGTCCGTCCGGGCGGTGATCACAGCCGGATCGTCAGTCGAGGTCGTGGGGTGGATGGCAGGTGCCGCCTGACGGCCGTAGCCGCGAGCACCGCAAGGAGAGTTCGCGCCACCACTGGAGCGCGAGGTTACACCTCCCGGAGCGCGCCCGACCGCACCAGCTCCACCACGGGCTCGAGATCCGGCGGCGGCGGCTCGCCCTCGCCCGTGAACGGCACGAGCGCGCGCACCAGCTCGCGAACGCGTGCGGTGCCGGCACCGACGGCCGCCGGCGCGCGGAGGTCGAGCGCCTGGCAGGCGACGACGAGGCCGATGGCGCACACCCTGTCGCCAAGCGAAACCATCTCGGCCAGCCGGCGGGCCCCGAGCGGGGCCATCGTCATGCGGTCTTCGATGCCCTCCGCCAGGCTCGAGCTCGCGAGCTCGTACGACACCGGCGCCGCCAGCAGACGGGCCTCGGCGGTGATGCCGACGGACGCGGTGCCGAACTCCGACAGCCCGTCGTCGGACAGGTCGCTGCGCACCTTCAGCCCGGTCGGCAGCGCGGAGAACGGCTCGGACAGCTGTTTCACCGTTCGCTCGGACGCGCTGGTCAGCACGGGCGCGAGGCCGATGCGCAGGTAGTCCACAGCCGCGACCAGGGGTACAACGTCGAAGTTGGCCACCGACACGATCCGGTCCTCGGCGAAGATGACCAGCGGGTTCTCCTGCGAGGCGTTGAGCTCGATCGCGAGCTGGCGGCCGGCCTGGTCGAGCGCGTCGCGGGCCGCGCCGTGGACGTGGGCCAGGCAGCGGAAGGTGAGCGGATCCTGCAGATTGCGGGCCGCATCCTCGGCCCACAGCGGGCTGCCCTCGAGCAGCTGGGTCAGCCGTCCAATGGCCGCGACCAGTCCGGGGTACGGGCGCACCGCGACGACGGCGGGGTGTAGCGGCGTCAGGTTGCCCGCGAAGGCCTCGAGGTCGAACGCGCCGGCGACGTCGAGTGCGTCCAGCAGGCGAGTGGCGTCTGCGATCGCGAGCGCGGTCATCGCGGTCGAGAACGAGTTCTGGTCGACCAGCGACAGCGTCTCCTTGCCGATCGGGGCGAGGTCGCCGATCGACCCCACGGCCAGGTCGGCGAGTGGCGCCAGGTCGGCCTGGCCGACTGAGCCCAGCGTTCGCACGGCCGGGATGCGGCCCGAGTTGAGCGTCTCGAGCAGCCGCTCGACCAGCTCGGGGCGGACGCCGCCCGTGCCCTTCGCAAAGCCGTTCACCATCCGCAGGAGCGCCGCCCGCACCACCTCGGCGGGCGCCTTCGGCCCCTGCGCGACCAGGTGGCTCTTGAGCAGCAGTTCGTTGAAGCGCACCGTGTCGGCGACGTCGACCGCGACCCGCTTGTGCGCGCCGACGCCGGTCGTGAGGCCGTACACCGGCCGCCCCTCCGCAGCCGCCCTGCGCACGATCTCCCAACCGGTGCGGACACGCTCCAGCGCTGCCGGGGCGAGCGTTGCGGCCGCGCCGTTGCGCGCGACTGCAATGACGTCTGCGACGGTCAAGTCGTCCCCGGTAATCTCGACTGCTGGCGGCACGGCGGCCTTGACAATACCGGGTGGATGTGAGACAGATGGCCGCTCCGCCTGTGCGACGGCGTTCCACGGGCGGAACCGGGATATGGACGGTCCCCTGTCT
>DATCPV010000283.1:0-2002 GCA_036569885.1 Gaiellales bacterium
CTTGCGGTCGCCGGCGAGCGTCTGCATCGAGTTCGCCGAATCCGAGACGAGTGCGCCCAGATCGAGCGGGCGGTCGGGTGCGGCGGCGCTCTGGCCACGGGCGAGCGCGAGCAGCGAATCGACCAGCGCCGTGAGCCGATCGGTCTCGGCCAGGATCTCGGCCGCCTCCTCGCTCTCGGGCTGGCCCTGCTGGAGGAACTCTGCGTTCGCGCGGATCACGGCCAGTGGGGTTCGCAGCTCGTGCGATGCGTCGGCCACGAACGCCTGCTGGCGCTCGAACGCCGCGCGCACGGGGCCCAGCGACTTGCCGGCCAGGAACCAGCCCCCGGCAGCGGCGAGGGCCAGGCTGCCGGCGACGCCGAGCAGCATGTAGGCAAGCAGGCCGTGCAGGGCGTCCTCCTCGGGCTCCATCGAGCGGGCGACCTGGACGACGAGGTGGCGCTTGCCAGGGAGCGCGAAGGAGTAGACGCGCTCGGCGGCGCCGTTGCTGCGGATCGTGCGCATGTCGGATCCATGCCGGAACGCGGCGAGCACGGAGGCTCGGTTGGCCGCGGTCTCGTTCGGGGTGACCGGCGCGGCCGACCCGTCGCTCCACGAGACGTTGTAGGAGGTGCCGTAGCTGGCCGCCAGCGCGAGATCCGGGGCCGCGGCATACTGGGCCTGCGCCCGCTCGGAGGTCGATCGCAGGCCGTTGTCGACGTTCGATCGCAGCTGGTGCTCCTCGAGCTGGTAGACGGCGGTCCCCAGCGCGAGCAGGAAGAGGGCCAGCGCCGCCACGTACCAGGCCGTCAGGCGGATGCGTGCGCTGGTGAACACCGGTCAGGCCGTCAGTCGCCGCGCCGGAACGCGTAGCCGAGCCCGCGCACGGTGCGGATCGGGTCGTGCTCGACGCCGGCCCGCTTGAGCTTGCGGCGCACGTAGTGAACGTAGATGTCGACGACGTTCGAGGCGGGCTCGAAGCCGTCGCCCCACACCTCCTCGCGCAGCTGGTCGCGCGAGAGCACCACCCCGGGGTTTCGCATCAGGTACTCGAGCAGCGCGAGCTCGGTTCCCGTGAGTTCGACCGCATTGCCGTCGACGCGCAGCTCGCGGGCGCTCGTGTCGAGCTCGAGCGTGCCGGCGCGCAGAAGCTCTGGCTCGACCTTGCCGCGGCGGTGCAGCGCTCGCAGCCGGGCCTGCAGCTCGGCGAGCGAGAACGGCTTTGCCAGGTAGTCGTCGGCGCCGACGTCGAGACCCTCGATGCGCTCGGCCACGGCTCCGCGGGCAGTCAGCATGATGATCGGCACGGTGTTTCCGTCGTCGCGCAGCCGCTTGCACACCTCGATCCCCGAGAGCCGGGGCAGCTGCAGGTCGAGGACGAGCGCGTCGTGGCTGCGCGTGCGGGCGACGCGCAGGCCTTCGTCCCCGTCCCCGACGATCTCGACGGTGTGCCCGCTGGACTCGATCGATTTGCGCAGGATCCTGGCCAGGGGCCGGTCGTCCTCGACCACCAGGATATGCATGTACCAAGACTAGCGAGTTGTGATTGGCTGTTTCCAACCGCCGACGGCGGCGGTCACCGAGCCGACGAACTCGGCGAGCGCTCGTGGGCCGCCCTCTTCTGCGACCTCGATCGCCTTGGAGCCGATGATGACGCCGTCGGCGCCGGCTGCGAGCGCCGCCACAGCGTGCTCGGGCGCCGAGATGCCGAATCCGACCAGAAGCGGCAGATCCGTGTGTGCACGCACGCGCGTCACCAGTCCCGCCACCCGGTCGGAGAGCTGCGCGCGGGCGCCCGTGATCCCCGCCACCGAGACCAGGTAGACGAATCCGCCCGCCTGCTCGCACGCGAGGGCGATGCGGGCGTCGGCCGAGGTCGGCGCCAGCAGAGGGACGAGGTCGAGCCCGTGCTCGCGGCAGCCGGCGAGCAGCTCGCCAGCCTCGTCGGCGGGCACATCGGGGACGATCAGGGCATCCGCCCCGGCGGCCGCGGCGGCGGCGCAGAATTGGCGCTCGCCATAGG
>DATCPV010000284.1:0-2692 GCA_036569885.1 Gaiellales bacterium
CCCCCACCCCGCCAGCCTCGCCGTCGATGCGCGGGGTGAGCGCGCACGATCGACCTGGCCGTGAAAATGCCACTTGACGTTAACACGGAGCGCCAATTGGCCGTTTCCCAGCTCAGCGCCCCACTCCCGCCATTGCCGGCAGCCTCGTCTTCCAGGCGGGGTGAGCGCACAGGATCGGCAGGCCGTGAAATGCCAATTGGCGTTAAGACGGAGCGCCAATTGGCCGTTTCCCCAGACGCGGCGCCCGCGCCGCCCGAACCACCCCATAGCCACTTTTACAGATTGTTGACGAATCCGGCTAATCCCGGCCCGTTGCAGGCCGATCACTCTCGGCATGGGCCGTCGAGTGACAATCTTCCTCATGGCTGCGCTGCTGGCGAGCGGCATCGGCGCCGCGACGGCTCGAGCCGCCCGCGCGCCCTGGTATCCGTTGTTCCAGGCCATCAACCATGTGCGCGCCCAACACAACCTCCGCCCGGTCGAGGCGTCGCCGCGATTGCACTGGGCGGCGCGCCACCACTCGGCCGACATGCTCGTACGCGACTACTTCGGTCACACCAGCCCGAGCGGATCGACGCTGTATGACCGGATCGTCAACTCGGGCTTCCTGACCGACGGGACGTGGTGGGCCGGTGAGACGCTGGCATGGGGCACCGGCACCTCGGGCGATCCCGCCGTGGTCGTCGACATGTGGCTCAAGAGCCCCGAGCATCGCGCGATCCTGCTCTCTCCGCTGTGGCGGTTCGTCGGCATCGGCCGGGCGCGGGGCACGTTCCTGGGCCACTCTGGCGCCAACATCTGGACGGCCGACTGGGGTCACCGCTAGCTCCCACCGCGGCCGGGCGTGGCGGAGGGCGGTAGCATGAACCGCATGGCGCCGACCAAAGTCGTGCTGGCCTCTCCGCGCGGGTACTGCGCCGGGGTCGATCGGGCGGTGGATACCGTCGAGCGTGCGCTCGACCATTTCGGGCCGCCCGTGTACGTGCGCCGCGAGATCGTCCACAACCGCCACGTCGTCGCGGAGCTGACCGGACGCGGCGCCGTCTTCGTCGAGTCCGAGGAGGATGTGCCGAAGGGCGCCGTGCTCGTGCTCTCGGCCCACGGCGTCGCGCCCGAGGTGCACGTCCGCAGCGCGGCGCGCGAGCTGCGGGTGATGGATGCGACCTGCCCACTCGTGACCAAGGTGCACGCTGAGGCGCGCCGGTTCGCGGAGCGCGGGTACACGATCGTCCTGGTCGGCCACGCCGGCCACGAGGAGGTCGTGGGCACCATGGGCGAAGCGCCCGACGCGATTCTGCTCGTCGAGTCGATCGCCGACGTCGACGGGCTCGAGGTGCCAGACCCGATGCGGGTCGCCTACATCACCCAGACGACGCTCTCGGTGGACGAGACGGTCGAGATCATCGCCGCGCTGCGGCGCCGCTTCCCGGCCGCCGTCGGGCCCAAACGGGACGACATCTGCTACGCCACCCAGAACCGCCAGAACGCGGTCAAGCGGCTCGCGAGCGAGGTCGACCTGGTGCTCGTGATCGGGTCGCAGAACTCGTCGAACTCCAACCGGCTGGTCGAGGTCACACGCGAGTTCGGCGTGCCGGCGCACCTGATCGACGACGAGCGCGACATCGACCCAAGCTGGCTCGAGGGCATCGCGACGGTGGGCATCACATCGGGTGCATCCGCCCCCGAGACGCTGGTCGACCGGGTGATCGACCACTTCCGCGCCATGGGAGTCGGCCAGATCGAGTCGCAGGACGCCGAGCCCGAGGACGTGCACTTCTCGCTCCCGGTCGAGCTGCGCCGCGCCGTCGGCTCCTAGTGAAGGGTGAGGAGAGCGTCCACGCTGATCAGCGGGTGGCCGGGCGTGCCGAGCCCCACGATCTTGATCGTGTGCGCGCCACTCGTCGCCCATCGGCGGGTGAAGACCACCCGGCGCTGGATCGCCGTCGCCGCGCGCATGTGGATCGTACCGGCGGCGTGGCCGTCGATCAGCACCCGCGCGCTTCCGTAGCCGGGAGCGAGGGACGCCACCCAGGCGATCTCGCGGCCGGTGAAGCGAAGGGTGGCGCTCGCGCCGGCCGCACTCGACCGGCGCACTGACCCGCCGAAGGCGTTCCGTGCGCGGACGCCGCTCCAGCCGCCGCGATACTTGATGGCCGAGCTCGAGTTCTGGTACGCGGTGAGCCTGACCGGCGCCGAGGTGACGAACCCCGACGTGTTGTCGGAGCAGTCTGTGGCGGCGACCGCGAACGTGTAGGCGTGGGCCGCCGGCGAGGCGGGCGCGATGGCCGCCCTGGAGGTCGCGAGCCGCAGCGCCAGCGGGACGTACGGGTTCTTGCCGTAGCGCCGCTGCACGTGGAGGCGGCACACGCCGCTGGCGGGGTCGGAGGCCGACCAGGTGACGCTGAGCGGCACCTTGGCCGTTCCGAGCGTCGCGCCGTCGGCGATCGTGACGGCGGGAGGCTTCACCACCGGCGGAGTGGTGTCGGCCGGAGCCGTGCTGCTGAACACGGCCAGATGGGCCTGCTCGGAGACACCCGGGTGCGTCTGCCACTCGAGGAAGTCGCCGCCGAAGTACATCTTCTGGCCATACGCGAGCTCGCCGTAGACGCCGAGGTCGGATCCGGCGGCCGCCGGGTGCCACGACGACGTGTCAACCAGACCTGTCACAGGGTTGACCAGGGCCACCTTGTGG
>DATCPV010000285.1:0-9082 GCA_036569885.1 Gaiellales bacterium
CCCTCGAACGGGGCTACTACGTCTCCTTCGCCGGGAACGTCACGTACCCCAGGGCCGGCGATCTCCGGGAGTGCGCCGCGCAGGTGACGGCCGACCGGATCCTGGCCGAGACCGACAGCCCGTACCTCGCTCCGCCGCCGCACCGCGGCCGCCCCAACCAGCCGGCGCACGTGGCGGTCACGCTCGCTGTGCTCGCCCGCGAGCGCGGGGTCGAGCCCTCCGAGTTGGCCGCCCAGATCGACCGCAACGCCGACCGCCTGTTCGGGCTGTGACCGCGCAGGTCTCGCTGGCGCGGCTGCGCGAGTACGGCATCTCGCCCGACCGCGACCTGGGCCAGAACTTCCTGATCGACAGCAATGCCCTGGACGTCGCCGGCAGGCTGATGCCCGTGACCGCCGGTGACGTCGTGGTGGAGGTCGGGGCGGGGCTCGGGGTCCTCACCGCGTGGCTGGCCGAGCGTGTCGCGCTGGTGCACGCGATCGAGATCGACCGCCGGCTGGAGCCGGCGCTGGCCGCGACCCTCGCCGGCGTCACGAACGTCCGCCTGGTGTTTGCCGACGCGCTCGACCTCGACCTGGCCGCGCTCGATCCGCGGCCGGGGGTGATGGTGGCAAACCTGCCCTACGGCGCGGCGACGCCGGTGCTGATCCGGGCGCTGCCGGGGGTCGAGCGCTTCTGCGTGATGGTGCAGCGCGAGATCGGCGAGCGCCTGTTTGCCCAGCCCGGCTCGAAGGCCTACGGCGCGGTGTCGGTGCTCGTACAGCTGGTGTGCGAGCGGATCGGCGGGCGGGCGGTGTCGCGGCATGTGTTCGTGCCCCAGCCGAAGGTCGACTCGATGCTGGTGGCGTTCCGGCGTCGCCCGGGCTTCGTGTTCGGGCCTGACTGGGAGTGGACGGGCAGGGTCGTCCACGGGGCGTTCGCGCACCGCCGAAAGACGCTCCAAAACTCGCTCCGCCTGGCCGGGCTGCCCGCGCCGCCGGCCGACATCGCCGAGCTGCGGGCCGAGCAACTCACTCCCGAGCGGCTCGGGCAGCTGGCGCGGGAGCTTGAGGAGTGATCCTCCGCGCTCCGGCCAAGGTCAACCTGTGCCTGCGGGTGGGGCCGCTGCGAAGCGACGGCTACCACCGGCTGACCACGCTCTTCCAGGGCATCGACGTCTACGACGAGCTCGAGCTCGAGGAGGCGCCCGAGACGGTGGTGGAAGGGTTCCCGCAGGACACGCTGGTCGCGGGAGCGCTGGCGGCACTCGGCGAGACGCGGCGGGTCGTGCTGCGCAAGCGCATCCCGGTCGCGGCCGGCCTGGGCGGGGGCTCGTCGGATGCGGCCGCGATCCTGCGCGCGCTGCGCGGCGATCGCGACCCCAACGACCTCCACGCGATCGCCCGTGCCCTGGGGGCCGACGTGCCGTTCTTCCTCACCGGGGCCGAGGCGGGCTTCGGCACCGGCCGTGGCGACCGCATCCAGCCGCTGCCCGACTTCCCCCGCGGGCACGCCTTTGTGCTGGTGCCGTCCGACCGGGGGCTGGCGACGGCCGAGGTGTTCGCGGCGTGCGAGCCCAATCCGATCTTCCGGGCCGTCGAGGGCGACCTCGTGCGGGCGATGCACACCGTTCGGAGCGTCCGGGACGTCGCCGACCTGATGGCCAACGACCTCGAGCCGGTGGTGCTGTCGCTACGCCCGGATGTGGCCGGCGCGCTCGCCGATCTCCGCTCCCAGGGGGCGCTCGCGCAGATCGTGACCGGCTCGGGCCCCACGGCATTTGGCCTCTTCGAGCACCGCCAGGCGGCTGAGGCGGCGGCGGCCAGGATACCGGGGGCGCTGGCGGCCTCTCCGGTATGATTCCAGGCATGTCCAAGTGGAACGTTTCGGGCGACGCGCTGACGATCGAGCCGCGCGAACGCCGCTCCCCGACACGCTGGCTGTCCCAGAACGGCCTGCGCATCGCGGTGCTGCTGGGCCTGGCCGAGGCCGTGGTGGCTTGGGCCGACGGCTTCCGGGTCGAGATGACCCTGATCGGCGTGGTGGCCGTGCTGCTCTACCTGAACATCCGCCACCGGCTCCCGCAGGTTGTCCGGCGGCCGCTGTGGGTGGTCGTGATGGCCCAGGGGATCGCCGGACTCGTGCTGCCGCTGATCTACATCGGCGTGTTCATGTTCGCCCTCGTCGGCGGCCTGCTGCTGGTCGTGCTGGTGCTGGTCATGCTCGGCGATCGCATGCGCAAGTAGCGCCACGGCGCAGGTTCGCCCGGTTCGACCTCAGCTACCGGATCGGGTGGAAGCCCGCCTGAGCGAGCCGGCGAGCAGGCAGACGACGAGGGCCGGGACGATCCAGAACCCGCCCCCGGCTCGGTCGCCGACCACGGCGGTCAGCGCGAGTGCCACCACGACGCCCACCGCGATGACCGGGTCGTCGCCCACGACAAACTCGTACAGGAAGCGCCCGAATGCGGCGAGCCTGGTCACTCGGCTCCCGTCAGCAGCGGGGCGGGTGTGGCGGTGCGCCGCAGCAGGAGCACGAGCACCCGGCTCACCGCCAGATAGAACACGAGCAGTCCCAGGATGGCCAGATCGGAGCCCGGCCAGTTCGCGCCGGCCCCCTCTGCGCCCCAGAACGTCCCGAACGTCGTCAGGAGCAACCCGACACTGAACTTGAGGGTGTTCTCCGGCACCCGTGAGAGCGGCGCCCGCACCTTGATGCCCGCGACGACGACGACCACGATCGCCGCGGCGGCGCCTGCGGCCGCGAGCGGGATGCTGCCCTGGTTGCTGCCGAAGGTGACGACGATGAAGGCCACCTCGAGCCCCTCGAGGAGCACGCCCTTGAACGCGATCGTGAACGCGTACCAGTCGATGCCCGCGCCGGCCGTGCCGCCAACCAATCGGGCCTCCTCCGCCTGCTCCCGGTAGATGGCGTCCTCGTCATGGAGCGCCTTGTGCCCGCTCGCGCGCAGGATCGCCTTGCGCAGCCACTGCAGGCCGAACACGAGCAGCAGGCCGCCCACGACGACGCGCAGTGCCGAGAGCGGGATCGCCGTCAGCGCCGGGCCGAGCACGGCGACGACCGCGGTCAGGGCGACGAGGGCGACGGCCGTGCCGTACAGCGGCGAGCGCCAGCCGCGAACGAGGCCGACCGCCAGCACGATGGTCAGCGCCTCGACGGCCTCGACTCCGCTGGCCAGGAACGAGGCGGCGACGAGGAGCACAGTGCTCACCCCACGATCCTAGATGCTTTGGCGTAGGCCTTGATTGGACCGGCTCGGTATACTCGTCCGGCCCGGCAGGCGCGCCCGTTGGGGCGTGGCCAAGTGGTAAGGCAACGGGTTTTGGTCCCGTGATCCCTGGTTCGAGTCCAGGCGCCCCAGCTCAGCACCGACCACCCCAGCACCGACATGACGACTCCGCCGCTCGCATGTGTCATCCTTGCCGCAGGGCGCGGGACGCGCATGAAGTCGGCCGTGCCGAAACTGCTGCACCCGGCCTGCGGCCGGCCGGTGCTGGAATGGGTGGTGGGAGCGATCGCGGAGCTCGATCCGGCGCGCACGGTCGTGGTCGTGCCTTCCGACGACGAATCCCTGCGGGCGATCCTGCCGCCAGGCGTCGACGCGGTGGCGCAAGAGCGGCCGCTCGGCACCGGCGACGCCGCTCGCAGCGCGCGCTCCGCCCTCGAGGGCTTCGCGGGCGACGTGCTGGTGCTGAACGGCGACCACCCGCTGACCGACGCGGACAGCCTGCGCTCTCTTGCCGGTGAGCTGGCGGCGGCCGATGCCGCCGGCGCCGTGCTCACGTTCACGCGCACCCAGACGATCGGCGCCGACTTCGGCCGCGTGGTCCGCGACTCCTCCGGGGCGGTCGCCCGGATCGTCGAGCTGCGCGACGCGTCCGCCGCCGAGCGGGAGCTGACCGAGGCCAACTCCGGCATCTACCTGTTCCGGTCGGAGCTCCTGTGGCCGGCGCTGGAGCGGCTCGACAGCGCCAACGACCAGGGCGAGCTGTACCTGACCGACGTCGTGGGGCTCCTGGTCGGCGACGGCGACACCGTGGTCGGCTATCACCATCCCGATCCGACCGTCGCCCTGGGAATCAACACC
The DNA here is from genome assembly GCA_036569885.1 of Gaiellales bacterium. Taxonomy (GTDB): domain Bacteria; phylum Actinomycetota; class Thermoleophilia; order Gaiellales; family JAICJC01; genus JAICJC01. The sequence goes on from DATCPV010000285.1 coordinate 4,088, forward strand.
CGTGCCGACCTGGCCGCGGCATCGGCGCTGCTGCGGGATCGCATCAACGTCGGCCACATGCTCGCGGGCGTGACGATCGTCGATCCGGCCTCCACGTGGATCGAGCCCACGGTTACGATCGCCGCCGACGCCCAGATCGAGCCGTTCACGGTGCTGCGGGGGGCCACCGACATCGGTGCCGGCGCGGTCGTCGGGCCGCACGCGGTCGCCGTGGACGCCAGCGTCGGCCCCGGGGCGAGCGTCGGCCCGTTCTGCTACCTGCGTCCCGGCGCGACGCTGGCCGAGGGCGCCAAGGCGGGCACGTTCGTCGAGATCAAGAACTCGCACCTCGACACGGGCGCGAAGGTGCCGCACCTGTCCTACATCGGCGACGCCTCGATCGGCGCGGGGACGAACATCGGAGCGGGCGCCATCACCGCCAACTACGATGGCCAGGCCAAGCAGAGGACAACAATCGGTAAAGACGTCCACACCAGCTGCGACAATGTCTTCGTCGCCCCCGTGACGATCGGAGACGGAGCGTGGACTGCGGCGGGTTCGGTGATCACCGAGGATGTGCCCCCGGACGCATTGGGCGTCGCTCGTGCCCGGCAAAAGAACATCGAAGGTTATGGACGACGAAAGCGCGGTTAGCGTGGAAACGGCGATTCCTCTCTTCTCGCCCGCAGGCATGTCGGCCCCGCCGGGCATGACTGCCGCCGAGCATGCGAGCTGGATGGAGCGTGCGCCGCACAAGCGGCTGATGCTCTTCAGCGGCCGCTCCAACCCGGCGCTCGGCGAGGCGATTGCCGAGCGGATCGGCATCCAGCTCGGCGGCGTGCTGCTGAAGACCTTCACCAACGGCGAGGTGTACGTCCGCTACGAGGAGTCGATCCGCGGGGCGGACATGTTCATCGTCCAGTCGTGCTCGTCGCCCACCAACGACTCGCTGATGGAGCTCATGATCATGGCGCAGGCCGCGCGGCTGGCCTCGGCCAAGCGGATCACCGCGGTCATGCCGTGGTACCCCTACGGGCGCCAGGACAAGAAGAGCATGCCCCGCGAGCCGATCACCGCCAAGCTCGTCGCCGACATGCTGGCCGCCGCGGGCGTCGACCGGGTGCTGACCATGGATCTGCACGCCGGGCAGCTGCAGGGCTTCTTCGACGGCGCCGTCGACCACATGACCGCCGCGCCGATGCTGGCCGCCTACTTCCACGACCTGCTCGACGAGGGTGCCGAGGACGTCGTGGTGGTCTCGGCCGACGCCGGGCGGGTGAAGCTCGCCAAGAAGTTCTCCGAGATGCTCGGCGGCCGGCTGGCGCTGATCACCAAGGAGCGGCCCGAGCACCAGGAGGCCGAGGTCACCAACGTCATCGGCCGTGTGCGCGACAAGGTCTGCATCCTGCTCGACGACATGATCGACACCGCCGGCACCCTCTGCGCGGGCGGGGTCTCGCTGATGGAGCACGGCGCGACCCGCGTGTTCGCCTGTGCCACCCACCCGGTCTTCTCGGGCCCGGCGCTCGAGCGGCTCGAACACAGCGTGTTCGAGAAGGTCGTGGTGACCGACACCATCCCGATCAACCCGCTGCACCGGCCCGACAAGGTCCAGGTGCTGTCGGTGGCCCCGATCCTGGCTGATACGATCTGCAACGTTTTCAACGACGACTCGGTGTCGGGGCTGTTCCATGGCGGGAACCAGCTCTTCTGAGGTGGTGAGGCCGGTATGGAGCGAACAAAACTGCAGGTGCGGGTGCGCGACGGGCGCGGCACCAAGGACGCCAAGGCGCTGCGCGCCTCGGGCGACATCCCCGGCGTCATCTACTCGGCCACGTCCGAGACGCAGGCGATCGCGGTCAATGCGCGTGACCTGCGGCATGCGGTGACCGCGCATGGGATCCACTCGATCCTCGACGTCGCCGTCGACGATCAGCCCACGCGACCGGTGCTGATCAAGGAGTTTCAGCTCGACCCGGTCCGCGACCGCGTGATCCACGTCGACCTGCACGAGATCCGGCTCGACCAGAAGATCAACACCGCGATCCCGGTCCACCTCGAGGGCCACGCCGAGGGCGTCAACATGGGCGGCGCGCTCAGCCAGCCCACGCACGAGCTGCACGTCGAGGCCCTGCCCGCCGACCTGGTCGACGCGATCATGGTCGACGTCAGCGCGCTCGAGATCGGCCAGTCGATCCGCCTGGGTGACATCCCGGCGCCCGCGGGCGTCACCTTCACCGACGACCCCGAGGGCACCATCCTCGCCACCATCGCTGCGCCGGTGTCCGAGGAGGAGCTCAAGACCGAGGCCGACATCGAGGAGGAGCTGGCGGCGGAGGCGGCCGAGGCAGAGGCAGCCGAGGCGGCCGAGGCCGAGGGCGGCGAAGGCGGCGAGGGCGGCGAAGGTCGCGAGGGCGGCGGCGAGAGCACGACCGAGTAGGCGGCGCGCAGAGTGCGCCTGCTGCGGCGCGACTTCGGCCCATCGCTCGACGTGCTCGTGGTGGGGCTCGGAAACCCCGGCCCCGAGTACGCCTCGACCCGTCACAACCTCGGGTTCATGGTCACCGACCGGTTGGCGGCGCGGTGGTCGGCGTCGTGGCGCAGCAAGTTCTCGGGCCGGCTCGCCGAGACCCGCGCCGGCGACCTGCGCGTCGCCCTCCTGCAGCCGCAGACGTTCATGAACCTCTCGGGCCGCACCGTTGCGGCCGCGATGCGCTTCTACAAGCTCGAGCCTGAGGCTCTGGTCGTCGTCCACGACGAGATCGACCTGCCCCTGGGCGACGTCCGCGCCAAGTTCGGCGGCGGCCTGGCGGGGCACAACGGCCTGCGCTCGCTGCGCGAGTCGCTGGGGACGGCCGACTTCGCCCGCGTTCGCATCGGCGTCGGCCGGCCGGAGCGCGGCGACCGGACACCGGTCGCCGACTGGGTGCTGCGGCCGTTCCCCGCCGAGGTGGACGTCGACGCCCTGGTCGGCCGCGGGACCGAGTGCACGCTCGCGGTGGTCCACGACGGCGTCGACGCCGCCATGGCCCGGTTCAACGGCGCCGGCGCCCCTGACTAGGCGATCAGGCGGATGCGCGGGCCCTTGCCCGACTGCGGTGCGGCGACGACGTCGGGCACACGCTTGTCGAGCCGGGTCTCGAACGCCTGGCGCATCTCCTCGCCCCTCATGTGGGCGCCGTTTGCGATGCGCCAGCAGGCGAGCTTGGAGTCGAGCCGGCGGACTCCCTCGGGTGGGTCATAGAGGCGCGTGCGCACCTGATACTCGCTCATCCCTCTCGAAACCGTCCGCATCCGGCGGGAAGCGTATCGAGATCCACGGACGGAGTAAAGACCCAACCGTCAAAAAGAGGCCGCTTCGTGGGACGTTTCTACGCCAGGTGCGACAGCGCGATGAAGATCTCGCGGGCCGACGCGATCGCCCATTCCAGCCGGCGTAGCTCGATGCGTTCGTTGGGCGAGTGGATGTTGTCCTCGTCGGTGCCGAAGCCCGAGAGGATGGTCGGAATGCCGCGCCCGACGAGCGCCGCAGCCACCGGGATGGTGCCGCCCGAGCGGGTTGCCAGCGGCCGCGTGCCGGTGGCGCGCTCGATGGCGTCGAAGGCGGCCCGCAGCACGGGCTGATCGGGGTCGATCCAGGCGGGCTGCGCCGGCGGCCACATGTCGATCTCGAGGCTGCAGTGGTCGGGGCAGGCGGCCCGCAGCGTCCGTTCCATGAGCGCCGACATCGCCTCCGCGTCCTGGCCCGGGGCCAGCCGCAGCGACGCCGAGGCGATCGCCTCCTGCTGGATGCTCGTCTTGTGCAGCCGCGCGTCGCCGGCTTCGATGGAGTGGACGGTGAACGCCGGCAGCGCCCAGGTGCGGTCGTAGAACGCCGCTCCCGCGCCCGCGTCGGCCGGGACGGCGCCGGAGTCGGCCAGCACATCGGCGCCGGGCGGGAGGGTCGCCCAGGCACTGCGCTCCTGATCGGACACCGGAGCGATTCCGGCGTGGAAGCCCTCCGGCAGGTCGAGGAGCGCCGCCAGCACCATGTGCAGGGCATGGACGGCGTTTGCCGCGGCGCCGCTGTAGATGCCGGAGTGCAGCTCGCGCCGGCCGGTCGTCAGGCGCAGCTGCGCGCCGGCCAGCCCTCGCAGGCCGGTGGTGATCGCGGGCCGGTGCGCGTCGACCATTCCGCCGTCGAAGATCAGGGCCGCCGCGAACTCGCCCTCGACCGTTGCCAGGTGGTGGATCACCGAATGGCCGCCGATCTCCTCCTCGCCGTCGGCCAGCACGCGGACATTCACGCCCAGGTCTCCCGCGGCGGCCAGGTCGAGCGCCGCCCGCAGGACGGCGTAGAAGTTGCCCTTGTCGTCGGTCACCCCGCGGCCGAAGAGCCAGCCGTCGCGCACCTCCGGCTCGAACGGCGGGCTGTCCCAGAGCTCGGCTGGGCCCGGCGCCTGCACGTCGTAGTGGCCGTAGGCGATCACGGTGGGCGCGCCGGCGACCGAGGCCGGGATGACCCCGTCGACGAGCGGGTTGCCGTGCTCCTCGGTGACGGTCGCGCCGCCGATCAGGTCGGCGACCCAGTCCGCCGCCGCGCGCAGCTCGCGCGGATGCGCCCCGTCGCTCGACACCGACTCGATGCGCAACAGCTCGTACAGCTGCTTGAGGTTAATTGTGGCGCTGGGTGTGCTTGCCACGGGCGATGTCGATGAGCGTCAGGAACCCGAGCAGCGCCGGGATGAAGAGTGCGATGACGAAGATCGACGTGATCGTCCAGTCGTGCCCGCTCGGCTTGCCGGTGTTGTCGGTGGTGGCCGCGGCGGCCGATGCCGCGAACGCGGTGGCCGGGAGCGCGAGCATGAGCGCGAAGGCGTAGATCGAGACGATCAGACGGCGCACAAAAAGACCTCCGTCGGCATAGCGGTGCGGAGCCTACCATGCCGGTGTGGACGGCCTGGAGCAGCAGGTGGAAGGCCCGCTCGCCGGGGCGGAGCTCGCGGTCCCGTACCTGCTCGCAGACGAGGCATTTGC
>DATCPV010000286.1:0-3038 GCA_036569885.1 Gaiellales bacterium
ACCACCAGGATCAGGCCCCCGCTCACTCTGGAGCCTCCTCCGCAGGCGGGAGCGCGATCGCAAAGCACGCGCCCTGGCCGGGACGCGACTCGGCCCAGAGCCGGCCGCCGTTTGCCTCGGCGAAACCGCGGGCGATCGCAAGGCCGAGGCCCGTGCCGGTCTGGTCCTGCGCGGGAGCACCACGGTAAAACGGCTCGAACACGTGCTCGAGCTCGTTCTCGGGCACGCCGCGGCCCTGGTCGATGACCCGGATGATCACCTCCTTGCGCGTGCGGGTGACGCGCACGCTGACGGGGCTCTGGGGCGGCGAGAATTTGAGCGCGTTGTCGATCAGGTTGACCAGGATCTGGCGCACCTGAACGGCGTCGACGAGCACCGGCGGGGCGTCGGCGGGCACCGAGACGTTCACCCGCTCGGTGCTGCTGCCAACCTCGTCGAGTGCCCCATAGATCAGGTCGTCGACGGTCCACACCTCCGGCACTGGCGCGACCGCCCCGGCCTGGAGGCGCGAGAGCGCAAGCAGGTTGTCGATCACGCGCTCGAGCCGGCGCACCTCGACCCGGATGGTGTCGAGCAACTCGCGGCGATCCTCGGCCGTGAGGACGAGCGTCTCGTCCTCGAGCCCGTCGCCGGCCGCCCGGATCGCCGTGAGCGGTGAGCGCAGGTCGTGGCTGACGGCCCGCAACACGGCGGTCTTGACGGTGTCACTCCGGCGCAGGGCCTCGGCGTCGAACGCAGCGTTTGCGAGCCGCTCCCGATCGACTGCCACCGCCAGGAGCGACGCCAGCGCCGGTAGCAGCCGCCGGCGGGCCTGCAGGTTCGGCTCGCTGCCCTCGACCAGCTCGAGGGTGCCGACGCGGCGGCCGCCGGCCACGAGCTCGATCGGAGCGCTCGTGGCCGACAGCTCGACATCGTCCCCCAGCACTATTGACGCCGAATCGGCCTTGAGGATGGCCGCCACCCGGGCGCTGATCTGGCCGAGCTCGCCGGCCACGTCCTGCCCCTGCATCAGCGAGGTGGCGACGTCTGCCAGGAGCGCCGTCTCGACCTCGCGCTGCTCCGCCTCGACCGCGCGCCGCCGCGCCCGGGTGGCGAGGCCGCTCACGACCACCGCCGTCACCAGGTAGACCGCAAGCGCGAACCAGTTGCGCGAGTCCGAGAGTGTGAACGTGTGCACGGGCGGCAGGAAGAACCAGTTGAACGCGAGCATGCTGGCCACCGACACGAGGCCGGCGTAGATCAACCCGAAGGCGACCGCGATCGGCAGCACCGCGAACACGTAGAGAACGCCCAGGCTGAGCACGGGGACGAACGACTTGAGCAGAGCGATCGCGAGCGTGACGACGACGAGCACCACCACGCTGAGGACGCCCGCAAGCAGGTGCCGGCGAGAGCCGGTGGCCTCCTGCATCGTCTCGAGGGCGCGCGGGATCACCGGGCGGTCACTCTCTCACACCCTGGGCTGGGGCGAACGAGGGGCGGAGGCTGCCCTCCGCCGGGCGCAGCGCGAGCGTCTCAGCCGGGGCGTTCATCAGGATCCAGGCGATGTCGCGCGCATCGAACCCGACCCGCTCGTCGGCCGAGACCGGGATGAGGATGCGGTCGAAGCTCTCGACCTCCCACAGCCGCCGCAGCGCGTCGCGCACCGACCGGCCGCGTTCGAGCCGGGCGTCCACCGGTACGCCCTCCTTCTGGGCCTGCACCTCGACCGCCTCGAGCAGCGGCAGCGCCACCTCGACCTCCTGGCGCAGCGGCGAGTCGAGCGCCAGCGTGAAGGGGACGATGATCAGGTAGGCGGGGACGAACACCGCGCCGTCGGCCCGGGCGATCCGCAGCGCCGCCGCGAACACCGCCGGATCGAGCTGGCCGCCCTCGAACGGGACGAGTAGCCGGGGCGCGCCCGGGCGCGCCTCGGGCGCCGATTTTCGCCGCAGCCTCACTGCTGCAGCTCCCGCCGCCGGGTGCGATCGGCGGCGACGCGGATGTCGACCCCGGGCAGGGCCTCGATCAGCCGGGCCAGGAACGAGCCGTGCAGGATCTCCTCCATGCGCCGGCGCTCGGGAGTGCCGAGGTAGACGTACGTCGTGCCGCGGTCGATCACGACCGCCCGCACCGAGGCGATCACGTCAGCCGACTCCTCCTCGAGGAAGTGCGCCCCCAGGATGGCCGTCAGCCGCCGCAGCGCCGCCAGGGCCACGGTCTGGTCGTTGGTGAGGCTCGTCCCCGGGGCACGCACCCAGAGGACGTCGAGATCGGCGCCCAGCCGCTGGGCCGAGCGCCACGAGCGGCGTAGCAGCCGCTGCGAGCTCGGCTGCGGCGTGACGAGCACGAGGATCCGGTCGAGGATGGCCTGCGCGGCAGCCGGGTCGATGATCCGCGTCTCGCGCCGGGCCTCGACGTCCTCGGACAGCTCGCGGAGGGCGAGCTGGCGCAGCGCTCTCAGGTTCTCGGTGCGGAAGAAGTTCGCGAGCGCCGTCTCGACCCGGCTCTGCGGGTAGACCTTGCCGGCCCGCAGCCGCTCCTGCAGCTCCTCCGGCGCGAGATCGACCAGCACGACCTCGTCGGCCTCGTCGAGGAGACGGTCGGGGAACGTCTCGCGCACGCGCACGCCGGTGAGCTCGAACACCGTGTCGTTGAGGCTCTCGAGGTGCTGGACGTTGACGGTCGAGACGACGTCGATGCCGGCGTCGAGCACTCCCTCGATGTCCTGATAGCGCTTGGAGTGGCGCGAGCCGGCGGCATTGGTGTGTGCGAGCTCATCGATCAGGGCCAGCTCAGGCGCGCGCCGGATGACCGCATCGGTGTCCATCTCCTGCAGCTCGACGCCCTGATGCTCCACCGTGCGGCGCGGGAGTGCCTCGAGGCCCTGGGCGAGCGCCGCGGTCTCGGGGCGGTCGTGCGGCTCGAGGTAGCCGATGACGACGTCCACCCCCTCCACGGCCGCCTGCCGGCCCTCCTGGAGCATCCGGTAGGTCTTCCCGACCCCGGCGGCCGCCCCCAGCAGGATCCGGAATCGACCGCGCATCCCAGGGGATGCT
>DATCPV010000287.1:0-2860 GCA_036569885.1 Gaiellales bacterium
CCTCTCCCCGACGTGAAGTCGTTCGAGCGCAGGTTCGAGTCGCGGCCCCCGGTGGCGCCGCCCGAGCGGCCCATGAACTGGCAGAAGATGAGCGCCGGCTGCACCCCTCGGACGACGTGCACGCCCAGGTTGCGGTGAAGCGGCGAGGCGACGTCGTCGGGGCCCATCGCGGTTGCGACGCCGACGGAGGCGCCCTCGTTGCCGCGGCCGGTGTAGTAGCTGCCGGGCAGCTTGCCCGCCTTGAACAGCAGGTTGCCGCGTTCCTCGATCCGGCGCGTCGCCAGCATGTTGCGGTAGATCCCGATCAGGTCGGGCCGGTCGAGGCCGAGCTCGCGCGCCTCGGCCTGGGAGATCAGCGACTGGGCTTGGCGGACGGTCGACACGGCTGGATCGCAGGATAGTGGTTCAGGGAGACGGCCGACGCGTGCCGGCATGGCGCTTGAGGCGGCCGAGGCGCGAGTCCCAATCGGCGCCGACGTGGTCGATCCAGGCCGCGGCATCGGTGAGCGGGCCGGGGGTGAGCCGGTAGCGCGTCTCGCGGCCGTGTCGCGACGACTCCACGAGCCCCGCCTCTGCGAGCGCCGTCAGGTGCTTGGTCACCGCCTGGCGGCTGATGGGAAGCTCGCGGGCGAGCTGTGTCGCGCTGACCGCCTCGCCGGCCGAGAGGACGCGGATCACATGCCGGCGGGTGGGGTCGGCCAGGGCCGCGAATGTGGTCCCGACCGGGTCGGGGCTCATGCCGCCAGCATCAGCGGCAGGTCGCCGCACGTCCCCAGCCGCATGTCCCAGGCCCAGTCGCTGATCGCCGAGCAGCCGGCCATGGCCTCGGTCGCGAGCGCCTCGAACCCGGTCTCGACCACGGTCACGCGCGTGCCGCCCTCGACGTCGTCGAGCCCGATCTCGACGGTCGTCTCGATATCCAGCGGGCCGGGATCGTCGGGCCGCCACCGGAACACCAGGCGCTCGGACTCCTCGACGGTCTCGACGGTGCCGGTGCGGCCGCCTCCGCCGTCCCAGCCGAGCTCGATGCGGCCGCCCTCCACCAGGTCGATCTCGACGTCGTCGGCGAGCCATTCGCGCAGGTGGCCGGGCTCGGTGACCACGCGCCAGGCCTCGTCGCGCTCCAGTGGCAGAACGATCTCGCGAGTGACGGATTCGGACATGAGCGGCGACCTCCTGATCCCGATGATGCGCAACCTCTTGGTTGCGCGTTTGCAGCGACGGGCCTATGATGAGCAACCAGAAGGTTGCACTATAACGCAAGGGGGCACCATGTCACCGTTGATCCCGATGGTCGTCGAGCAGACCGGCCGCGGCGAGCGCTCGTTCGACATCTACTCGCGGCTTCTCAACGACCGCATCATCTTCCTGGGGACGCCGGTGAACCCCGACATCGCCAACCTGATCGTCGCCCAGATCATCCACCTGGCCTCCGACGACCCCGACAAGGACATCTCGCTCTACATCAACTCACCCGGCGGCGACGTCTACGCCGGCCTGGCCATCTACGACGCGATGCAGTACGTACGCCCCGACGTGCAGACGATCTGCTTCGGGATGGCGATGTCGATGGGCGCGGTGCTGCTGGCGGGAGGCGCGAAGGGCAAGCGGATGGCGCTCCCAAACGCCAAGGTGATGATTCACCAGGGGCACACGTCGGGATTCGAGGGCCAGGCGACCGACATCGAGATCCGCGCCCGCGAGATCCTGGCGCTGCAGCGGCGGATGGAGGAGATCATGGCCGCCGATACGCGCAAATCGGTCGAGCAGATCCACTCAGATACCCAGCGCGACTACTTCCTGACGGCCGAGGAGGCGCGCGAGTACGGCCTGGTCGACACGGTCGTGAGCGGCCTCGCCCAGGAAGCCCCGCGCCGCCGCGCGGGCCTCGGCTGAACGCTGCGCCAAACGGGGTCAGACCCCTTTTGGCGCACTCAGTCGTCGTCGAGGCGGCGCATGATCAGGCAGGCGTTGTGGCCGCCGAGGCCCATCGAGTTGGAGAGCCCGACGCGCACGTCGGCCGTGCGGGCCGTGTTGGGAACGTAGTCGAGGTCGCACTCGGGGTCGGGCGTGTGCAGGTTGATCGTCGGCGGGATCACGCCGTGATGGACCGTCAGCGCCGTCGCAACGGCCTCGACCCCGCCTGCGGCGCCGAACATGTGCCCGAACATCGACTTGTTGGACGAGATCGCCATGTGGTGGGCGTGGTCGCCGAAGACCGCCTTGATCGCCTGCGTCTCGGCGGCGTCGTTGTAGGGCGTCGACGTGCCGTGGGCGTTGATGTAGTCGACGTCTGCCGGCTCGATCCCCGAGGTTTCCAGCGCGGCGTGCATCATCTCGATCACGCCGACCGATTCGGGATGGGGCGTCGCAACGTGGTAGGCGTCGTTGGAGGCGCCGTAGCCGGCCAGCTCGCAGTAGATCCTGGCGCCGCGGCTGCGGGCGCGCTCGAGCTCCTCCAGCACGACCACCCCCGCGCCCTCTGCCATGACGAAGCCCGCGCGAGTGAGGTCGAACGGGCGCGACGCCGCGGCCGGATCGTCGCGCCCGTCCACCAGCGCCCGCATGGCGCAGAAGCCCGCCAGGATGATGGGCAGCATGGCCGACTCGGTCGCGCCCGCAAGGATGACGTCGGCCTGGCCGCGGACGACCGCCGCGGCCGCTTCGCCGATGGCGTGGGTGCCGGTTGCGCACGCCGACTCGGTGCCATAGTTCAGGCCGCGCGCGCCGAGCATCGTCGCGACATGGCTTGTGGTCGTGTCGACGAGCGTGTTGGGCAGCCAGTGCGGCGACACCCGCTCCCAGCCCCGCTCCTCGAGGATCTTCTGCTGGCGCAGCGTGTACGAGAGCCCGCCCATGA
>DATCPV010000288.1:0-2203 GCA_036569885.1 Gaiellales bacterium
CCCGAGGTATCCCTGGCTGAGGTCGCTGGGCAGCCAGCCGAGCGGGTGGACGTGGCGGGCATAGGCGGAGCTCTCGCGAATCGGCTTCACCGCGTCGTAGGCGACCCAGCCATAGCCGTGGCTGTTCTCGGGCGGTCCGTACTCGCTCCACGAGATGCCGCGCCGGTCGAGCTGGGCACCGATCGAGTCGATCGCAAAGCACGGCGGCACCTTCACCAGCTCGCCGTGGCGGATGACCGGCACCCTCAGGCCCGCCGGGCCGTCGCAGCCCCAGTTCTCGACGCCGAAGTTGGGGCCGTCAACCGAGCCGGCCGCCTGCGCCGCGACCGTGTAGAGGTGGTTCGGGAAGCTCGAGGTGTCGCCCGATGAGAATGTGTGGTCCATCAGCTCGTACCGCTTCGCCCAGCCCCAGTAGGCGGGCAGCTGGCCCGGGCGGGCGGTGGTGTAGGCCAGCATCGTCGGCTTGCCGTCCTTGTCGGGCAGCTCCGAGAAGCCGTTCATCGCGCCGCCGTTGATCTCCGTGACCGCCGCGTGGTGGTTGTGCTGGAGGTCGGGCTGCACGTTCCTGATCGGGGTCAGGGCGACCGAGCGGCCGTCGGCTGTGCGCCCCGTGCGCGTCCCGTCGCCGCCGGGGAAGAGGCCGAACAGGTTGTCGTAGGAGCGGTTCTCCTTGACGATGAAGACGATGTGGCGGATGGGCGTGGTGGCACCACGGATGACGAGCGGCACCCGGTGCGGTGGCGTGCCCACCGAGGCAACGACGAGCCCGGGCTCGACCGAGCTGCGTCCGGCGACGATCACCGCCACGACCACGACGGCCGCCAGGGTCCTCCAAACGATCCGCTGCACCGGCCGGACGGTACCGGGGATAGCGGCGATGTGGCTCAATGGACGGGCCAACTGCCGCACGACCGCTGCGCGGCCTGACGTCAGCCTGGCGCGGGTGGGAGCGGCTCGCCGCCAAGCAGGAACTTGACGCCGACATTGCCGCGAATCGCATTGGAGTACGGACAGAGCTGGTGTGCGCCGTGGAGCAGTTCGCGCGCCTTGTGCGGATCGAGTGCCGGCGCCTCGAGGTCGAGCGTCACCGCAAGGCCAAAGCCGCCCTGGGCCCTCGGGCCCAGGCTGACGTGGGCGATGATCGCCGAGTCCGCAAGATCGACGCCGGCGCCCTTGGCCTCGGCCATGAGCGCCGAGTGAAAGCACGCGCCATAGCCGGCGGCGAACAGCTGCTCGGGGTTCGTCCCCGTCCCCGCCTTGTCGGTGGGCGGTGAGAGGTCGATGTCGAGCTTCCCGTCGGCGCTCTGGGCGTGCCCCGCACGGCCGCCGCGGACGGTCACCTTGCACGCGTACACGACCTTGGTGAGCTCGGCAGTCATCTCGCGCAGCGTACCCCTGCGGCTGCGGAGGGCGCGACGCCCGCCGCGCCCGTGTGAGCCCCAAGCCCGCACGGGCGCGGCGTTCAGGCGACGATCGCTAGATGGTGCCTCGGCTGCCGAAGAGACCGCGGCCCAAGAATCCGGCGACAAGCGCCACCACCAGGGCGATCAGGAGCACCCAGAACGCGATCTTGAGCGCGCCCCAGATCCCGAAGAGCACCAGGGCCAGGATGAGAAGTATGAGTAGCCACATGTCCCGGAGATACCCCACCGCGGCGAGGGGCAAACGTCAGGCTTCCACCATGTCGGTCCAGGCCTGCTCGAGCGCCTGCAGCAGGAGCTCCGCCGGCTGGGCGCCCGAGACGGCGTAGCGGCGGCCGAGGACGAAGAACGGCACGCCCGTGATCCCGAGCTCGGCCGCCTCGCGCTCGTCGGCGCGCACGTCGCGCGCAACGCTCTCGTCGGCGAGCGCGGCCCGTCCGTCCACGCCGACCTCGGCCGCGAGTTCCACCACCGTGTCGGGATCGCTGATCGCGCGGCCCTCGCTGAAGTACCCCCGAAGCAGCCGCTCGTTGGCCTCCGACTCGAGGCCGGCGGCGCGGGCGGCGTGCAGCACGCGATGGGCGGCGAACGTGTTGCCGTGTTTGGCGATGTCGAGCCTGAAGGTGAGGCCGGCCTGCGCCGCGAGGCCGGTCATGTGCGCGTTTCGCTCGGCCGCCTCCTCGTCGCTCATGCCGTAGCGCGACACGAGCCGGGAGGTGAGGTCCTGGGGCTCGGGCGGCGAGTCCGGCTCGAGCTCGAAGCTGCGCCAGACGATATCGACG
>DATCPV010000289.1:0-4995 GCA_036569885.1 Gaiellales bacterium
CCACCTCCGCCGTGATCGTCGGTCGTGGTCGTCGTGGACGATGGGGCGCCGACGCCCGGCTTGCGATGGTGCTTGACCGTGGTCTTGGCCGGCTCCGGGGCGGCCGGATGGACGCTGCCGCCGAAGTGGGGCGTGAGCCCGCTGGGGGTCTCTCCGATCGCCTCGCCCGACGCGTAGAACACCGCCCCGGCCATTACCCCCGGAAGGGCGATGGCCGCAATCACGAGCAGGATCGTCGTCGGGCGTACGTGCACACTCCCAGAGTAGGCCCCGGCGGCCCAGCGGCGGGTTCGGGGGGGGTTAGGATGGTCTGTCTCCGAGTTCTCCCGACACCTGGGTAGGTGTGGGGAGCCGGACGTCGCCGCCCGTTAGGGAGGCGACGGCGTCCGGCGTGCGGCTCACGCTTTCGGGGTCTTCCCGGACCTGTGAAAGGACGTGAGCCGCATGACGGATGATGACGTTTTGTACGGCTACCGCTTGGCCTTGTTCGATCTGGCGGCACGCACGACGGTCAGCCAGGCGTGTCGGACGTTTGGGGTGCACCGCTCGACGTACTACGCGTGGAAGCGGCAGGTCGACAGGCATGGTCTTGAGATGCTGCGACCGCGTGAGCGGCGCCGGCCGCGGATGCCCAATCAGCTCTCGGTGCTGGTCGAGCAGCGGATCGTCGCCTTCTCGCTGGGTCACCCCGGACTCGGCCCGCGCCGAGTGGCGGCCGAGCTCGCTCGCCCGAAGTGGGGCGGCATCATGGTCAGCCCAAACGGGGTCTGGCGAGCGCTTCGCCGTCACGGCCTGAACACGCGAGCCAGACGGCTCGGCCTGGTCGCAGGCTACGCCGCGCCGTACCAGCCACCGCGAGCCGCGCCGCCACCCCGCCATATCCTGGTCGACCGGCCAGGCGAGCTGATCGGCATGGACAGCTTCTATGTCGGCCGGTTGAAGGACACCCGCGACCCAGTCTGGCAACTGACCGCGATCGACTGCTACTCCAGCCACGCCTGGGCACAGCTCATCACCTGCCCAAAAAACCAACCCAACGCGCACCAGACCAGCCGCCTTGCCCGTCGCGTCGCCAAAGACCTCAGCCGAGCCGGCTGGCAACTCGAACGCGTCCTCACCGACAACGGCAACGAGTACCGGTCGCTGCCCTTCACGACCACCCTCACCCACCTCCGCGCCCGCCACACCCGCATCCGCGCTGGCCGGCCCCAAACCAACGGCCACGTCGAAAACCTGCACAAAACCATCCTCGACGAATGCTGGCGACCCAGCTTCGCCCGCAGCCTCTACCCCAGCTACACCGCCCTACGCCGCGACCTCGACCAATACCTCGCCTACTACAACCACGACCGCGCCCACACCGGACGCCTCACCCACGGCAGAATCCCCGCAGACATCATCGACCCAGCCCGAAAGATGACACCCACACCATGACCACCCGTCGGCACAACTCCGAGACTGCCCAGCCTAACGGCCGGTCGGCCGGCCCGCCCGGGCGCCGCCCCGTCCCGACCGCGTTGGGGCTTCTCAGTGGGCGACGAAGCCGCCGGTGCGCACGCGAGGGCGGCGCCGCACTCACCGCAGAACGCCCCTCCTCGTTGTCCGTGCTGCAGGCTTGGCAGCGCATGCTGCAAGCGTACCGCTACATTCGAATCCGGTCGCCTTCCGGGTCCCACACCGGCTCGGCCACGACCTCGGCCGCGACCAATTCGTCGAACACCTCGACCTCGAGCGCCGTCCCCACCCCGGCAGCCGTCGCGGGCAGGTACGCGTACGCCAGCGAGCGTCCGACGGCAAATCCGTAGCCGCCGGTCGTCACCCGCCCGGCCAGCTCGCCGCCGACGCGCACCGGCTCAGAGCCCAGCGTGACGGCCGCGGGATCATGCAGCGCCAGGCAGCACAGCCGCCGGCCCGGCTCCTGCTCGCGGGCACGCAGGAGCGCCTCGCGACCGATGAACTCGACCCCCTTGTCGGGCTTGACCGCAAAGCCGAGGCCGGCCTCGTCGGGGGTGTCCTCGGGCGTGATGTCGGCGCCCCACACCCGGTAGCCCTTCTCGACCCGGAGCGCATCGATGGCGCGATAGCCGGCGGCGAGCATGCCGTGCGCACGGCCCGACTCCCAGATCGCATCCCAAAGCGCCGCCCCGTACTCCGACGGGCAGTAGAGCTCCCAGCCCAGCTCGCCCACGTACGTGACGCGCACCGCAAGACAGGGCACGTGCCTGACGGCGATATCGGCGGCGCGCATGTACGTCAGGCCGCCCGTGTTCGAGAGATCCGAGGTCGTGAGCGGCTGCAGGATGTCGCGCGCCCGCGGGCCCCACAGGCCGAGACACGCGTACCCCGAGGTGACATCGGCCACCTCGACCGAACCGTCGCCGGGCATGTGGCCGCGGATCCAGCCGAGGTCGTGGTTGCCGAACGCGGTGCCGGTCACGATCCGGAACCGCCGCTCGGCCAGGCGGGTGACGGTGAAGTCGCACTCGATCCCGCCGCTGCTGTTCAGCATCTGGGTGTAGGTGACCGACCCAACCGCGCGGTCGACGTCGTTCGCGCACAGCCGCTGCAAGTAGGCGGCGGCGCCCGGCCCCGTGACCTCGATCTTGGCGAACGACGTCTCGTCGAAGAGCCCGGCCCGCTCGCGGGTGGCCATCGCCTCGGCATGGATCGCCGGCGACCAGTTCTGTCCCGCCCAGCCGCGCGGCCGCAGGCTCTCGTCGCCCTGGGCGGCGTTGGGCTCGAACCAGTTGGGCCGCTCCCAGCCCGACTTCTCGCCGAAGCTGGCGCCGAGCTCGGCAAGGCGCCCGTACGCGGGCGAGAGCCGCAGCGGCCGGCCCGCGGTGCGCTCGTGGTTTGGGTACTTGATGTCGTAGTAGGTCGAGTAGACCTCGGTCGCCCGCGCCAGCGTGTAGTCGCGGCTGCGGTACTGGCGGCCGAAGCGGCGGCTGTCCATGTGCCACAGGTCGAGGCTGGGCTCGCCGCTCGTGATCCACTCCGCCATCTGCCAGCCCATGCCGCCGGCGCCGGCCAGGCCGTGGGCGCAGAACCCGGCCGCCACCCAGAACCCGGGCACGTCGGACTCACCGAGGATGAACTCACCGTCGGGGGTGAATGCCTCAGGGCCGTTGTAGAGCTTGCGCACCTCGGCCGTCTCCATCGCCGGCACCCGCTCGACCGCGTTCTCGAGCAGCGGCTCGAACCGCGGCCAGTCCTCGGGCAGGAGCTGGGCCTCGAAGCCGTCGGGCACGCCGTCGAGCGCCCACGGAGCGGGGTTGCGCTCGTAGCCGCCCATGATCAGGCCGCCGACCTCGGTGCGGAAGTAGATCAGCCGGTCGGGGTCGCGCAGCGTGGGCAGCGGCTGCAGCGGCGGGTCGAACGCCTCGGTGACCAGGAACTCGTGCCCGTACGTGATGATCGGGACGTTAACCCCGACCATGCGACCGATCTGGGGCGCGTACATGCCACCGGCGTTCACGACGACGTCGGTGCGAATCGCGCCCTTGTCGGTGACCACCTCGTGCACGCGGCCGTTGCGAAGGTTGATGCCGGTGACGCGGGTGCGCTGCTCGATGTCGGCCCCGAGCCGGCGGGCGCTGTCGGCGAGCGCAAAGGTGAGCTGGCTGGGATCGAGGTACCCGTCGAGCGGGATGAAGGCGGCAGCGACGACGCCGTCGGTGGACATGGGCGGGAACATCGCCTGGGCCTCGGCGGGCGAGACGAGCTCCATCTCGAGGCCAAAGCTCTTCGCCCAGCCGGCCTGGCGCTGAATCTCCTCGTAGCGCTCGCGCGATGACGCCAGCCGCAGTCCGCCCAGCTGGTGCCAACCCGGGTCCTTGCCCGTCTCGCGGGCCAGGTCGGCGTAGAGGCCGACCGAGTACTGCATCATCTTGGTCAGGCTCACGGTCGCGCGCAGCTGGCCGACCAGACCGGCCGAGTGCCACGTCGACCCGTGGGTGAGGCCGTACTGCTCGACCAGGACGACGTCGCGCCAGCCGAGCTTGGCCAGGTGATAGAGGATGCTGCAGCCGCCCACCCCGCCGCCGATGACGACCGCCTGCGCCTCATCCTTCACGGGCGCAACCCTCCCACAACTGGTATAGACCGGTCAACCGGCCAGCCGCTCGATCCACCGCGGGTAGCGATCGTCGGTGGCCCCCTCGCGCAGGCGCCCGAAGAACTGCTCGGCGTAGGCGACGTAGTCGGCATCGGTGGTGCGCAGCCCCTGCTGAACGACGCCCCACATCGCCTCCCGGAAGTCCGACATGATCCGCATCAGCCGCAGCCGGGCCATGTCACGCTCGCGCACCCGGCCGAGGTACGCCCGCAGCAGCACGCGGTCGTCGTCCTCCGACAGGTCATGGTTCGTCGAGAAGTTGGCCAGGTCGAAGAACGGGTCGCCCATGCCGGCGTACTCCCAGTCGACGATCAGCAGCCGCCCGTGCTGGAGCAGGAAGTTCGCGTTCAGAAGGTCGTTGTGGCACAGGCACGGCTCGCGCGGGCTGGCGTCGAGCGCCGCGCGCATCTCGCCGGCGCGCTGCCACGACCACTCGAACGCTTCGGGGAGCTCGACGCCGAGCCAGCGCGCGTTGTCGCGGTAGGTCTCGACGATGCCGAAGGCCGAGAACGAGGCCGGCACCGGCGGGCCCTGGTGCAGGCGCCGCAGCGTGGCCGCCACCTGCCCGATCATCGCCGTCGTGCGCAGCTGTTCGGCCGGAACGCCGACGCCGTCCACGAAGTCGGTGATCAGGATCTTCTCGGGCCGCAGGTAGGCCAGCACCTTCGGCCCGATGCCGAGGCCGCCCGCGATCACCGTGGCGGCGTATTCGGCCTCGCGGTCGGCGCCCAGCATCTCGGCCTCGCCGGTCACACGGAGCACGTACTCCTGGGGCGCGCCGTGGATGCGGTAGTTGAGGTTGGTAAGGCCGCCCGGCAGCGGCTCGGCCCGCAGCGGATACCCGCGGAGGTCGGGGACGCGCTCCGCGATCTCCTCCAGGT
>DATCPV010000290.1:0-2007 GCA_036569885.1 Gaiellales bacterium
TCGCGGAGCGGGTCTACTCCTTCGCGCTCCGCGGCAAGCGCCACCTCGTCGTCCAGGTCGCCCGGTCGGTGGAGCCCGAGGAGGACGCCCTGCACGGCCTGCTGGCCTACATGCTGCTGGGCGTCGCGGGCAGCCTGGCCCTCGCGGCGGCCGGGGGCTGGTTCCTGGCCGGCAAGTCGCTGGGGCCCGTGCGCGCCGCCTTCGAGCGCCAGCAGGCGTTTGTGGCCGACGCCTCGCACGAGCTGCGAACGCCGCTGGCCGTGATCCGCGCGAACGCCGAGTTCCTCCAGCAGGGGCAGCCCGAGAGCGAGGAGGCGGCCGAGATCCTGGCCGAGACCGACCGGCTCACGGCGCTGGTCGATTCGCTGCTCGCGCTCGCTCGCGGCCAGAGCGCCGCCGCAGCCGACCACGCGCTCGACCTGGGCGCACTCGTGTCGGATTCAGCGCAGTCGATGCAGCCGCTGGCCGGCGACCGCAAGGTGGCCCTCGCCATCGACACGACACCCGGCCTCGAGGTGGAGGGCGACCCCGACCAGCTGCGCCGGCTGGTCGTCATCCTGGTGGACAACGCGCTGCGCTACACCCCCGCCGGCGGCAGTGTGACCGTGGACGCACACCGCAGTGACGGCACGGCAGTGGTGGCCGTCTCGGACACCGGCATCGGCATCCCCGCCGATGCCCTGCAGCACGTCTTCGAGCGGTTCTACCGGGCCGACGGGGCCCGCACCCGCGCGTCGGGCGGGGCGGGCCTCGGGCTTTCGATCGCCGAGCAGCTCGTGACCGCGCACGGCGGCCGGATCTCGGCCCACAGCGCCCCGGGCCGCGGCAGCACCTTCACGATCAGCCTTCCGCTCGGCCGCGGCGTGTAGGCGGCTACGCCTGCGCCGGGACGCTCTCGGGGGCGCGCACGACGACGATGTCGCCGCTCATCGAGGTCGCCCGCAGCTCGACGTCGGCCTGGCCGCCGGCGGGCGCCGACCCGCTCACGGGGAGCTCCGAGCGGACGTCGCCCGAGGCCGAGTTCGCGTCGACCCACAGCGTGGCCCCGCGGGCGATCCCGGCGCGGAGGTCGCCGGACATGCTGCGCAGCTGCACGGACGCGCTCGCTAGGCGCTTGACGTTCACGTCACCGGACATGGTGTTCACGGTCAGCGCCGCGCTCGCGTCACCCACCGTCACGTCGCCGGACATCGTGTTCACGCCCCCGGCACCGCGCAGCACCGCCACCTTGACGTCTCCGCTCGCCGTCTTCACCTCGAGCTCCTGTTCGGCCGTCTCGATCGTGACGTCCCCGCTCGCCGTCTTCACCTCGATCTCGCGCTCGGCGATCTCGATCGCGACGTCACCGGAGGCGGTGCGCACCTCGGTCGCACCCAGCCGGCCGTGGACGACGACGTCGGACGAGGCCGTGCCGGCGTCGAGCTCCGCTCCGTGGGGAGCGCGGATGCGGACGAGCACCTTGGCGTCGCCGAGCGGTACGAGGCGCCGCAGCTTGGGCATCGCGACGACGAGCTTGTGGCCGCCCTGCGAGCGCTCCGACAGGGTCTCCTCCAGCGCCTCGGCCGCAGCCCGCGACGCGGCGGAGCCGTTCATCGGCTCGGCCTCGACGACGGTCTCGTCGGTGTCGGCCGTCTCGATCTCGCAGCGGCCGGCGGTCAGGCGCAGCTCGAGCAGGAGGCCGGACGGGGTGTGATGGGTTGCCATTGTGGTGTCTCCTCGGTTACGCCCGGGAGAACCCGGACAGGTGGTGGATGTGACGCCTCTGCCCCGCTCGGGCAGGGGCGATGTCGGCGGCCTGAGGGGCGAGCTCGACGACCGGCTGGGCGTGACCGTGGTCGCGCGGGCGGCTCGGTGCGAGCTTGGCGTATTCGGACGCCGGCAGGCGCATGCTGTTGGCGATGTGGTTCATGGTGGCTCCTCTCATCCGGATGCGAATCCGCGTAGGCGGTGGCCCCCCACGTGGCGCTGCGAGAGCGCCGCGGAAACGGCGCGCACGAGCCACGCGTT
>DATCPV010000291.1:0-6421 GCA_036569885.1 Gaiellales bacterium
TAGTGGCTGGTCAGGTCGATCGCGAGGCAGCGCTGCCATTCCGCCGGCTCGATGTCCTCCACGAGCGCCGTCGGGCCGGCGATGCCGGCATTGTTGATCAGGACGTCCACGCCGCCCGACGCATCGACAACACGATCGATCCACCAGTCGAGCGCCGCCAGATCGGCCACATCGACCTCGCTGGCGTGGAGCCCTTCGGCCGCGGCGGCGCGGACGGCCTCGCCGTCGATATCGCAGACGTGCACCTCCGCGCCCCCGGCAGCGAACGCCCGCGCAACGGTCAGGCCGAACCCGCCCGCCGCGCCCGTGATCGCGACTGCTCCGGTTGGTCAGCCCACCCGGATCAGCTTCTTGTTGACGAACTCGTCGGCGCCGTAACGGCCGAGCTCACGACCCGAGCCCGATCGCTTGACACCGCCGAAGGGCAGCTCTGCGCCATCGGCGCCGACCAGGTTCACGTACACCATGCCGGCGTCGATCTTGTTGGCGATCCGTTCCGCCTGATCCGCGTCGGTGGTGAACACGTATGAACCCAGCCCGAACGGGGTGTCGTTGGCGACCTTCACGGCCTCGTCCTCGGAGCCGACCTTGTAGACGGCGGCGACGGGCCCGAAGAACTCCTCGTAGCGCGCGGCGGCGCCTTCGGGGATGTCGGCCAGAACCGTGGGCGGGAAGAACGTGCCCGACCGCTCGCCGCCGAGCACCACCTTGGCGCCGTCCTTGATGGCGCGGTCGAGCTGATCCTGCAGCCGGTCGGCGGCGAGGGTCGACGAGAGCGGGCCGATCACGGTGTCCGCCGCCGTGGGGTCACCGGGTGACGCCTCGCCCATCGCGGCGCTGAACTTCTCGAGGAACGGCTGGTAGAGCTCGTCGATCACGATGAAGCGCTTGGCCGCGTTGCACGACTGGCCGGTGTTGTCGAGGCGGGCCGAAACGGCGGCCTCCACGGTGGCGTCCAGGTCGTTGGTGCTGAGCAGGATGAACGGGTCGGAGCCACCCAGCTCGAGCACGACCTTCTTCAGGTTGCGGCCGGCGATCTCGGCAACCGCGGCGCCCGCGCGCTCCGAGCCGGTCAGCGAGACGCCCTGCACGCGGGGGTCGGCGATCACGGTGGCGATCTGGTCGTTGGTGGCGTAGATGTTGGTGTACGCACCCTCTGGAAAGCCGGCGTCGAGGTAGATCTGCTGCAGGGCCTCGGCGGTCTCCGGGCACTGCGAGGCGTGCTTGAGCAGCACCGTGTTGCCGATGGTCAGGTTGGGGCCGGCGAAGCGGGCGACCTGATACGTGGGGAAGTTCCAGGGCATGATGCCGAGCAGCACGCCCAGGGGGCTTCGGCGGATCAGCGCCGTGCCCTCGCCCGCGAGCAGCTTGATCGGCTCGTCCTTCATCAGCTCCGTGGCGTTGTCGGCGTAGTAGCCGTAGATGTCGACGCAGAAGTCGACCTCGCCCAGCGCCTGGTCCATCGGCTTGCCCATCTCGCGGACGGCGATCGCCGCGAGCTCCTCACGCCGCTCGGAGTGCAGCTCGCCGACGCGCCTCACGAGCGCTGCGCGCTCCTCGACGCTCGTGGTTCGCCCCCACTCCTGGTACGTCTTGGAGGCGCGTGCAATGGCCGCCTGGAGCTCGTCATTCGTGATGGTCGGGTAGGTCTTGTCCGTCTCTCCGGTGGCCGGATTGATGACCGCGTAATCGCTCATTGTGCTCCTTCGATAGGTGCCAACATTATATTTCACAACGCGCGCGTGCGGCTGCGCGACTGGGTGGCCTCGACGAAGCCGGTGGGGTCGAGTCCTGCGAGTGCGAGCGTGACCGGATCGGGCCGCCCCCCCGAGTCCTGGATGCGCTCCTTGCGAACGATCGCCCGGCGCACGACCTGCCCGCCGATGGAGCGCAGCGGCTCGCCGGGGAGCCGGATGCCCGGCGGGCGCGTGAGCCCGCACGTCGCCCACTCGTCGTCGCGGCCGAGCGCGAGCGACGCGAGGATGCGGCCGCCGATGTACGACGGGCCGACGCCGTTGCCCGAGTAGCCGGCGCCGCAGAACGTGTCGGACGCCCGGCCGACCGCGAGGAACGACGGCACCCCCGAGGCCGCATAGTCGATGGGTCCGCGCCAGCTCTGATCGACGCCGACGTCGGTCAGCGAGGGATACGCGCGGTGCATGTTGGCGACCACCTCCGCCTCGCGCGGAGAGGAGCGGTTGAAGACCGGGCCGACCCTCCCGTTGAACGCAAGCGTGCCGCCGCCCTTGCCGAACACCACGCGGCCGTCGTCGGTCGTCCGGTAGTAGTTCACGAGCCGGCGGGAGTCCGATACGGGGAGCCCCGGCTCCCAGCCGAGGCCGGCGATGCGCTCGGGGATGGGCCGGGTCGCAACCACGTCGCTGGCCACCACCACCAGGAACGGCCGGTACTCGGGCAGGCGCGCCGCCCAGGCGTTGAGCGCCAGCACGACGCGCTCGGCCGTCACCTGGCCATGCGCCGTTCGCACCTGCGGCCGCCCGGCCGAGCGCTCGATCCTCGTCATGGGCGAGTGCTCGAAGATGCGGATCCCGCGCTCGATCGCAACCCGGCGCAGGCCGCGCACCAGATGCCCGGGATGGACGACCGCCGCCGTCGGCTCGAAGACTCCGGCGAGATGCGTCCCCGACCCCGATCTCGGCCCTACCTCCGCGGCTTCGAGCCGTTCGAACGGCTCGAGCCCGGCCTTCTCGAGTTTGGCGAGGGTGTCGTCCCACGCCCCGACCTGTGCCGGGCTGGTCGCGGTCCACAGCCACCCCCGGTGGTGGTACTGGGCGTCGATTCCGTGGGCCTCGCAGAACTCGCCGATCTCCCTGATGCCGTCCGCCGACGCCCGGGCCATCCAAGCCGCCTCCTCGACGCCGCACGCCTTGGTGAGGCTGCCGAACTTCGACCACCAGCTCATCACAAATCCGCCGTTGCGCCCGCTGGCGCCGCCGCCGCACACGTCGGCCTCGAGGATCACGATGTCCAGCGAGGGGTCGAGCTCGGCCAGCCGCAACGCCGTCCACAGGCCGGTGAAGCCGCCGCCGATGATGCACACGTCCGCCGAGATCGCCCCGGTCAGCGACGCGGCTGGTTCGTTGCCGGGCGCCGGGGCGAGCGCCTCCCGGAGCCAGAGCGAGCGGTGCGGCTGCATGGTCACAAGTGTCCCCTATCGAGCGGTGTCATGGCGTCGATCCAAGGACGATCCGGGCGACCTCGCGGCCGATCGCAAGGCAGGCCGTGGCGGCCGGCGACGGCGCGTTGATCACGTGCGTGATCCCCGCCGCCGTGTCGTCGAGCCGGAAGTCGTCGACGAGCTCACCGGCCGGCGAGACGCACTGCGCGCGCACGCCCGACGGCCCGAACCGCATGTCCGCCGGGTCGAGCTCCGGGATGTAGCGGCGGGCCTCGCGGACGTAGGCCGCCTTCCACCAGTCGCGGTAGACCTCGGCGATCGCCGTGCGCGGATAGCGGGCGGCGAGACGGTAGGCCCCGGGAAAGCGGAGGATGTCAAGCACGTCGCGCACGTTGACATCGCGGCGCCGGTAGCCGTCGCGGGCGAGGGCCAGCACGGCGTTTGGCCCCGCGTGTACGATGCCGTCGATCGCGCGGGTGAAATGCACTCCGAGGAACGGAAGGCTCGGATCCGGCACCGGGTACACCAGACCGCGCACGAGCTCCGCGCTCGCGCCCGTGAGCGTGTAGTAGTCGCCTCGAAACGGGAGGATGCGCTCGCGGCCTCTACCGCCCGAAAGCGTCCGCAGCCGGTCGGCCCAAAGTCCCGCACAGCCGATCACCCGGCGGGCGGCGACACCGCGCTCGCCCGAGCGGAGGACGTGGCGGCCGCCCTCCGGGCGCAGACCGGTCACGGGAAACCCGAGCACGACGCTCCCGCCGGACTCTGTCACCTCCTGCGTGCAGGCGTGCGCGACGGCCGCATACGAGATCACGTACGACTCGGGCACGTGCAGGGCGCGGCGCCCGGCCACCGCCGGCTCGATGCGGCCGATCTCGTGGGCCTCCAGCATGCGCATGCCCTCCACGCCGTTTGCCCTCCCCCGCCCCTCCAGCGCTTCGAGCCGGTGCAGCTCGCCGTCTGAGCGCGCGACGACGATCTTCCCCCTCCGCTCGCACGGAATCCCGTGCTGCCCGGCAAACCGCAGCAGCTCCGCGCGTCCCTCGCGGCAGAGCCGGGCCTTGAGCGAGCCCGGCCGGTAGTAGAGCCCGGTGTGGATCACCCCCGAGTTGTGGGAGCTCTGGTGGGCGGCGATGCGGCTCTCGGCGTCGACCACCACCAGCCTCAGGCCGGGCCGCTGCTGCAGCAGCGCGCGTGCCGTCGCGAGCCCCACCAGGCCCGCCCCGATGACCGCAACGTCGTACTCGGTCACAGCGTCAGCGCGAGGTCTCCAGGCTCACAGGCCGTACAGCCGCTCGCAGTTGCCGGCGAGGACGCCGCGACCGATGCGCACCGCCTGCTCGGCCGTCATCCAGCGCCGCTCGACGGCATTTCCGAGCACCCGCTCAAGCGCCTCGCGCGCCATGATCGCCGAGATCCACGCCATCTCCGGCTCGGTTGACTCGTCGGAGCCGAAGATGATCTTGGCGGTGGGCGCGATGCCCATGATCGCCTCGAGCTTCTGATCCATGATCAACGACGCCCACGCCGTCATGATGGACGTCTCCAGATACACACGCGGGAGGATCGATGCAGCGTACGCCCCCTCCTCGAGCCACGGCCACCCGGAGTGGATCAGCACGATCGGCTGGTCGCGGTGCCGGGCGAGCATCGGGAACAGATCCTTGGGCCGGGCGTATGCGAGCACGACGCTGGGGTCGCCTCCGCCGCAGTGGATGTGGACCGGCCGCCCGGCCCTCTTGGCGATCTCGAGCGTGCGCCGAAGCAGGGCGTCGCGGACCGGCTTGGCCAGCTCCCGGGTCTCGGGAAAGCCGGCCTTCGCCCAGCTCACGTAGGTGGTCTCGACCTCGGGCCGCTCCCACTCCTGCACATCCAGGCCGGTGCGGTAGGCGATGACCGACTTGATCGCCACGGCGTTGTCCGAGCACGCCTGTTCGATCTCGCTCGAGAAGGCGTCCTCGAGCGCCCCATACGACGCGGCCCCGTCGCGCAGGCGGGCGATCACCGGCTCGATCCGCACGACCCGGTGCACGGTGATGCCCGCCTCGCGCGCCAGCTCGTGGGGATCGACCTGGGGCAGCGGGTAGCCGTCATCGACCACGAGGCCGCGGATGCCGGCGTGCTCCCAGAGCAGCTGGAGATAGCTCGTGCCGCCATCGGCAAGCGCGCTTCGGCGCGCCTCGGAGGCGCTCTCACGGGTGGGGTCGCACCCCAGGAGCTCGGCCAGCCGCAGCGTGCAGGCCGAGCTCAGCGGATCGGAGTCGGTGAGCTCGTGGAGCAACGGCAGGTCGGCCGGATCCAGGCCGTCAGACGAGATCAGGCACGCCCCCAGCATCGTGAGCCGGTCGAGGAACTCCCCCGGGGAGCGCTCGAGCAGATCGGCCAGCCGCCACCCGTGACAGTGCCCATCGACGACGTGCGCATCCCCGAGGTCAACGGAGTGTCCTGCGGTCA
This sequence comes from Gaiellales bacterium, assembly GCA_036569885.1. Lineage (GTDB taxonomy): Bacteria > Actinomycetota > Thermoleophilia > Gaiellales > JAICJC01 > JAICJC01. Next base: position 5,594 of record DATCPV010000291.1, read on the forward strand.
CGGCTCGATCTCGCTCCCCGGGAACGAGAGACCGTCCTCTTCCCGCAGGCGATCGCCGATGTTGTGGGCAAAGCCGGGGATGGCCAGGACGGCGATGAGGCTGAGAGCTATCCACGCCGCCACGATGTAGGGGAAGAGGTTATACGGCCACGCGGGCACCGGATACACGTTGTGGTAGAGCGTGTAGAGCAGGAACAGCACCGCGGCGATCGGGATCACGATCTCCCATTGCGCCACCCGCCTGACGGCGCCGAAGAACAGGTAGCGCAGCGCGCCCAGGGTCGAGAGCACGTAGCAGCAGAGCAGCGCCAAAGTGCCCATCGTGGCCGTCCAGAAGAAGACGTCGATGACGCTCGTGGTCACGAATGCCCGCAGGCCGAACACCTCGATCGCCACCACGGCCATCAGCGCGGTGAGCGCCGCCGTCGGTGCGCCGGTGCGCTCGGAGGAGGCCCCGAGCGACGAGTAAAACGCCCCGTCGCGCGCGAACGCGAAGAGGAGCCGGGAGCCGCCGATGGCGCTGGCCAGGCACGAGCTGAGGGCGCTGAACGCAACGCCCAGGGTGATGGCATCGCCGATGCTCGAGTTCAGGTACGTCCTGGACAGGTCGCCGACGAGGTTCCCCGACGACGTGAACGCCGTGACCCCGGCGGCGTTGGTGCCGAACCCCATTGTCTTTCCGGCAGAACGGTCGCCGTCCCCATCACCAAGACCGTTCCAGTGACGATCGTGACGACGGTCAACGACACGGCGACCACGACGGTCGTGGAGACGCTGCCTGTCACCGGGCCGACAACGACCGTTCAGGGGCCGACGCAGACGGTGACC
>DATCPV010000292.1:0-1978 GCA_036569885.1 Gaiellales bacterium
GGTCGCCCGAGACGACCCCGGGCGGCCGGGCGCTCAAGTTCTACTCGTCGGTGAGGCTCGACATCCGTCGCATCGAGACCCTCAAGGAGGGCACCGAGGCGGTCGGCAACCGGGTGCGCGTGAAGGTGGTCAAGAACAAGGTGGCCCCGCCGTTCAAGCAGGCCGAGTTCGACATCGCCTATGGAGAGGGCATCTCCTGGGAGGGATCCGTGCTCGACGTCGCGCTGGAGCACAAGCTGATCCAGAAGGCCGGCTCGTACTTCTCCTTCGACGATGAGCGGCTCGGACAGGGCCGCACCAACGTCAAGGCGTTCCTGGTCGAGCACCCCGACGTCACCGCCAAGCTTCTCGACGGCATCCAGGCGGCGCTGCCCGATACCGTCATCCCGCGGCGCGAGAACGCCGCCGGCGCCACGCCGTCGCCGGTGAAGCTTCCTACGGCCACCGGCTCTGGAGCGGGAGGCGACGAGGACGCGGACGAGCCTGCAGCCGCCAAGGCAAACGGGGCGTCGCTGGCACCGGTCGAGTAGCAACTGACCGCCGCACCGGAGCCGGGGGGCGTGATGGAGACTGTCATTGTCGGCCTACGGCGGCCGCGAGCCGGTGATCCCAGCGTCGAGGTGGAGTTGGACTCGGGCGAGCGGGTGCGGGTGCACGACCGCCGCCTGCCCGAGCATGGCCTGGCGGTGGGCGCAGCCCTCGACCCGGCCTCACATGCGGCACTCGTGCGGGCGGGTGCCGCCGATGCGGCCGAGCGGCGCTCGCTTGGCCTGATCGCCCGGCGGCCGCGGTCACGGGCCGAGCTCTCCCGCCGCATGAGGGGGTGGGGGATCCCGCGGGAGGATGCCGCACAGGTGCTCGAACGCCTGCGGGGGATGGGAGTGCTCGACGACGCGGCACTGGCCTCGGCGATCGTCTCGAGCCGGCGTGCCCGCTCCTACGGACGGCTGCGAATTGCGTCCGAACTCGCCCGCCTCGAGGTCGATCCCGACGTCTCCTCTGCGCTGGCCGAGACGTCGGCCTACGCCGAGGTCGACCGCGCCCGGGCGGCGCTTGGCTCCAGGTATTCGGCGCACACGGGCGATCCGGCGGATCTGCGCCGCGCCGCCCAGTTCCTCTCCCGCCGCGGCTTTGACGCCGACACAGTTGCAGCTGCGCTCGGCGTCGACGACGCCTGCTGACCTGCGCCGGAGCGGCGGCCGTTGCCCAACCGGCCGCGTGTCGTCTACGATCCAAAACGAGTCCGGCTTTACCAATGCCAAACACCCTCTCCTGCCGAAAGGCGGGTTGATTTGCACCGGTTCGCGTCTTCGATCAGTTCGGGCCTCACCTTCGCCTCGCGGAGACGGCCCGAGCCTCGGCACGCCCCGGTGGGCTGCGGAACACCGGGCGCGCATCCCTGATTCGATGACGGCCGCCGCTGCGGCGGCGGCCACGCATAGAAGGAGACACGGTGGAGCAATTGCTGGTCGCGCTCGCGCTGATCCTTGGCGTGGGGGCCGGATACGCCGTGCAGAACTGGCGCCGGCGTCCCCAGATCGCCGATGCAGAGCGACAGGCGCAACGAATCGTCGAAGACGCCGAGCGGCAGGCCGGTGCCCAGCTCAAGGAGGCTCAGGTGGCAGCCCGCGAGGAGCTGCTCGCCCAGCGCACCGAGCAGGAGCGCGACCTGTCTGAACGGCGCGCGGAGCTCGCCAAGGCCGAGGAGCGCGTCTCGGCCGCGCAGGCCCAGGCCGATCTGCGAGCCGATGAGCTCGGCCGGCGCGATCAGTCGATCGCCGACCGCGAGGTGCACGCCAAGCAGCTGCAGGAAGACCTGAAGGCCGCGCGCGACGCCCAGCTGACATCGCTCGAGCGGATCGCCTCGATGACCGCGCTCGACGCCCGTGATGCCCTCCTCACCCGCGTGGAGCAGGAGGCGCGGTCGGACATGGCCAGGCTCGTGCGCCAGGTCGAGGAGGAGGCCCGCATCGACGCC
>DATCPV010000293.1:0-2350 GCA_036569885.1 Gaiellales bacterium
CGCTACGCGGTCATACGTCGACGTATGGCAGCAAAATCATCCTGTAACACGGTCATGTAAGGTTACGTAGACCACCTACAGGAGGAATAGAGCGCATGCCCCGAAAAGCGACAATCGGCCCTGCCGTGTTTGAGCGAGTGAATCAACTTGTCTCCGAAGGCAAGAGCCGCACCGAGGCATTCACACAGATTGCACAGGAGCGCTCGAGCCGGCCGGGGACCATCGCCGCCAACTACTATCGCACGGCGCGCGCCCAGTCCTCGGGTACGGGGCGCCGCAGGGCCACCCGCGCCCGCAAGGCTCCCGCCGCGAAGGCCCGCGCCTCCGCACCCGTCCGCCGCCCGGCGGCAGCACGCGCGGCTGCCGGCGACGGCGACATCGGTGCACTGGCAAATCAGATCAATGATCTGTTGCAGCAGCTTGTGCGACAGGTGCAGGAGCGCGACCAGCGCCTGCGCGACCTGCTGGGCTGACCGGCAGACATCCGCCGGCGGCCGGCGTGCGCGTGTCGTATGTCGCGACTCGTGTGCGCCGGCCGGCCGTCAGGTTGTGACGGTCACGAGCGTGCCATAATTCATCAACCCGTAGGCGGTCGCAGCGGAGGAATAGGGCAGCTCGACGCAGCCCAGGCTCTGAGGCGATCCGTACGATCCGCGCAGGAATCCGTGTACCGCGTCGCCGCCGTTGAAATAGCTCACCCACGGAATGTTCGGGTCGTCATAGTGGGTGCCGTCCGGGTTCGTGCCGCTCATCGTCGTCGACGTGTAGCGTAGGTACACAGGGTACGTCCCAAGCGCCGTCGGCGCCTCTGGGATGCCGGTGTTGGCCAGCGACGTGAAGACCGAGCGGCCGTTGCGGTAGATGGTGATCGTCTCGGGTGAGCCCTCCCGCACCACCACGTAGGTGTACGGCGCGCCGGCAACCGGCCGCGGCTTCGACGTGAGGGCCAGCCATACGCGCCGGCCCGCGATCCCGTCGAGCGGCAGATCGTTATCGGCCTCGAACGACATGACGGCGGCCCGCGTGACGGTCGTGTACACGCCCGGCTGCCACTGTTCGGCCAACCCGGTCATCGGCGCAAACCGCCAGTGGAAGCGGCCGTGCCGGGGAGCGAGCTCGTACAGCGGCTGCCGTCCGCGGCCTTTGAACGCGACCGGCAGGTAGCCGCTCTCGGCGAGCAGCTGCTGGAGCCGAAGGACGCTTGGCCCGTGCTGGCCGTCGCTCACCGTGTGGAAATGCATCCGCGGTTGGCCGTACGGGTTCACCGGCGCGCGCCGGTGGCCGTGATGATGGCGGTAGACGACCACCCGCGGGTGTGCGGGCTTGCGCGTCGCGGCGGTGGCCGCGGCCGGCTCGCCCGTGTGACGTGTGGTGGCCAGCAACACGCCGGCGGCGGCCGCCAGCAGGAGGAATCCGATCAGCACCAGCACTCGCCGCATCGCCGGAAGTGTACCCGCGGCGGTATGCGAAAAAGCGGCGATTGGGTGACATTTTCAATGCTCCTGGCTCGTGAATTAACGCGCCAGAAGGGGTCTGACCCCGTTTGGCGCAGTCGGCTAGATATTCGGTCATGTCGGACCCGGTGCTCGCTCCGCTTGCGGCCTCCTTCGGCCGGGTCGCCGACGCCTACGACCGGGGCCGGCCGTCCTACCCGGCGGAGGCGCTGCGGTGGCTCGCCTCGGGGCTTGGACTGACGGCCGAATCGACGGCGCTCGATCTCGCCGCCGGGACGGGCAAGCTGACCGCCGGCCTGCGGCCCCTGGTCGGCCGCGTGATCGCGGTCGAACCGGTGGCGGAGATGCGACGGGTGCTCGAGGCGGCGCAGCCGCAGGCCGACGTGCGCGCCGGCACCGCCGAGGCGATCCCGCTCGACGCCGGGAGCGTCGACGCCGTGCTGGTCGGGGCCGCATTCCACTGGTTCACGCCGGATGCCGCCCTGGCGGAGGTCCACCGCGTGCTGCGCCCCGGAGGCGGGCTCGGCCTGCTCTGGAACCGGCCGGAGTGGGATGCGGAGCCGTGGTATCCCGACTTCGCCGCGGTGCTCGACCGCGCCCGCGCCGCCCAGGGCGGTCCCCCGAACCTGTACTCCGTCGGGCCCTGGCGGGCCGCGCTCGAGAGCTCGCCGCTCTACGGACCCGTCCGCAAGCGCGAGTTCCGGCACGTCCACCGGGTCAGCCGCGAGGAGTTCCTCGCCCGGGTCGCGTCATGGAGCGTCGTTGCGGTACTGCCCGGCGATCGCCGTTCGGAGGTGCTCGCCGAGGTCGGCGAGATCCTCGACGGCCGGGGCCTCGGCACGCTCGATCTGCGTTACCGCACCGATGCGTACCGCGTCCGCACTCACCAGTCGCCG
>DATCPV010000294.1:0-8634 GCA_036569885.1 Gaiellales bacterium
GGTGCGGCGCACGGCGGCCTCGAGCCGGGCGCGGTCGACCCCGGCCGGCGGGCACTCGTCGAAGGCCCTGGCGATGTCGGATCCGAGCAGGCGCTGGACGCGCATCGCCAGCTCCGGCGTGAAGTGCTGTTCGGAGCCGTCGTAGATCGACCGGAAGCGCACGCCCCCGTCGTCGATCCGGGCGGCGGTGTGCCGCAGCGAAAACACCTGGAAGCCGCCGGAATCGGTGAGCATGGGACCGTCCCACCCGCTGAACCGGTGCAGGCCGCCGAGCGCGGCGATCTGCTCGGCCCCGGGACGGCAGTGCAGGTGGTAGGCGTTTGCGAGCACGATCGTCGCCCCCAGGTCGTGGAGCTCGCCCGGAAGCATCGCCTTCACGCTGGCCTTGGTCCCGACCGGCATGAAGACCGGCGTCTGCACCGGGCCGTGAGCGGTCTCGAGCACGCCCGTCCGGGCCGGGCCGTCGGTCGCCGTGATGCGGAAGTGGTCGCTCACAGAAGCAGCATGGCATCGCCGAAGCTATAGAAGCGGTAGCGCTCCTGCACCGCCGTGCGGTAGAGCGATCGCACGGGGTCGACGCCGGCGAACGCCATCACCATGGCGAGCAGGGTCGAGCGGGGCAGGTGGAAGTTCGTGACCATCGCACCGGTGACCGCGAATGGACGCCCGGGCGTGATGAAGAGCCGCGTGCGGCCCTCGAGCGGTGCCCGCTGCGGCTCGCCCCACACCGTCTCGAGCACCCGCACCGTGGTGGTGCCCACTGCGACGACGCGGCGGCCGTCGTCGCGCGCCGCCTGGATCGCCGCGGCAGCCAGCGGCGTCACCGAGTACGGCTCGCTGTGCAGAGGATGGTCGGCGAGGTCCGCGGCGGTCACGGGCCGGAAGGTATCGAGTCCGACGCCCAGCGTCACCTCCACCACCTCATGGCCGGCGCGCAGCTGCCCGAGCAGCGCCGGCGTGAAGTGCAGCCCCGCCGTCGGCGCGGCGGCCGAGCCGGGGTGGCGGGCGTACACGGTTTGGTAGCGCTCGGGATCCGCCGGCGCCTGGCGGATATACGGCGGTAGCGGCATCTCCCCCACCCGCCCAAGTTCTTGCAGAACCGTCACGCCCGCCGTGACGGTGCCAGGCACGCGCACATCCACGAGCACACGGCCGTCACGCTCGCGTTGCAGGATCGTGATCTCGAGCTCACCGGCGGTCAGGGTCTCTCCGTCTCGCAGCCGCCGGGCCGGCCGGGCGAGCGCCTGCCAGTGGGTGTCGCCCTTCGGCTCGAGCAGGAGCACCTCCACGGCCCCTCCCGTCGCCCGGTGCGCCCGCAGCCGCACCGGCAGCACTCTGGTGTCGTTCAGCACCACGAGGTCGTCCGGGCGCAGCTCGTCGAGAAGCTCGCGAAAATGCCGGTGCCGGATCGCCCCCGACGTGCGGTCGTACACCAGGAGCCGGGCGCTGTCGCGCGGCTCGGCCGGTGTCTGCGCGATCAGGTCCGGGGGGAGGTCGTAGTCGAGGTCGTCGGTGCGCACCGGATGGTGTAGAGCCGTTTGGCGGGGCCCGAGACGAGGTTCAGCTGGTCGGGGTTGATCAGAAACGGCGCCTGCACGCCCGAGACGAAGAGCTGTGCCGGCCCGAGTAGGTACCACCGCCGGCGACGTTCGACGACGTGGATGTGGACGTGGCCGCTGCGCCACGAGCCGGTGGCGCTGAAGTCGAGCTGGGCGTGGCCCGTGCCGTCGGCGTTCTGGACGACCGGCCCCTGAACGGTGAACCCGAACCCGGTCACCACTCCCAGCTCCTGGCGCACCGTGGCGTTCAGCCGCAAACAGGCCGCCGACACCCGAAACGCCGGCCCCTTCGAGGCGCGCTCGATCGCGGTCAGGCCGATCGCTGCCGACGCTCCCAGGGCGGTCGCGGCTGCGGCGACCAGCAGGATCCAGGGGCGCGCACGCCGGTAGGCCGCACGGAGAAGCTGCATCGCCACCTATTACAGCATCCGTGGCTCAGAACAGGCGCGGGTCGCGCGCGGGCGCCGGCAGGCCGAGGTGCGCGTACCCGGCCGGCGTGACCACCCGGCCGCGCGGCGTGCGCTGCAGCATGCCCAGCTGGAGCAGGTACGGCTCGTACACGTCCTCGAGCGTGTCGGTCTCCTCGCCGATCGCCACCGCCAGGGTCGATAGCCCGACCGGGCCGCCCGAGAACCGCTCGGCGATCGCGCGCAGGATGGCGCGGTCGATCCGCTCGAGCCCGGCGCTGTCGACCTCGAAGAGCTCCAGCGCCTCGATCGCGATGGGGTGCGTGATCTCGCCCTGGTGGCGCACCTGGGCGAAGTCGCGCACCCGGCGCAGGATCCGGTTTGCCACCCGGGGCGTGCCGCGCGAGCGCCGCGACACCTCGTCGCAGCCGCCCTCGTCGATGCGGACGCCGAGCAGCCGCGCCGACCGCTGCACGATGCGCCCGATCTCAGCCGGCTCGTAGTAGTCGAGACGGTGGGTGATACCGAAGCGGTCGCGCAGCGGCGTCGTCAGGAGCCCGGTGCGGGTGGTCGCCCCCACGAGTGTGAACGGCTTCAGCTCGAGCCGGATCGAGTGTGCGCCCGGGCCTTGGCCGATGACGATGTCGATGCAGCCGTCCTCCATGGCCGGGTAGAGCAGCTCCTCGATCGAGCGGTTCAGGCGATGGATCTCGTCGATGAAGAGCACGTCGTCGGCCTCGAGCGCGGTCAGGATGGCCGCCATGTCGGCCTTGCGGTCGATCGCGGGGCCCGACATGACCCGCAGCGAGGAGTGCATCTCGGTCGCGATGATGGATGCGAGCGAGGTCTTGCCCAGTCCCGGAGGGCCGGCGAGGAGCACGTGCTCGCACGGCTCGCCCCGGGCCCGCGCCGCCTCGAGGAAGATCGAGAGCTGCTCCTTGATCTGCTCCTGGCCGACGAACTCCGACAGGTTGCGCGGCCGCAGTGAGCGGTCGAATTCCTCCTCTCCGGGCGCGACGAAGGCGTCGGGGATCCGGGGCCCGGCCGCGGCGCTCATCCGCCCGCTCCGGCCGGCACGGCGCCGGACAGCGCCAGCCGCACCCGCTCCTCGACCGGCAGGTCGACGTCGAGCGGCCGCAGCGCCGCCTCGGCCTCGGCCACCGACATGCCCAGGCCGACCAGCGCATCGCGCGCGGCCGTATGGCCGTCGGCGGTGCCGGCGGGCGTGGCGTCGGCGGCCACGGTGGCCACGGCGCCAACCTTGTCCTTGAGGTCGATCACCACCCGCTCGGCGGTGCGCCGGCCAATACCGGGGATACTGGTGAAGAGGGCATGGTCACCCGTTGCCACCGCCCGCCGGATCTGGTCGGGCGCATACCCCGAGACGATCGCGAGCGCGGCCTTGGGGCCGATCCCGGACACGCCCAGCAGCAGCTCGAACAGCACCCGCTCGGCCTCGGTCGCAAAGCCGAACAGGGCCAGAGCGTCTTCGCGCACGTGCATGTGAGTGAGCAGCGTGACCTCGCCGCTGCCGGCCGCGGCGGCCAGGCGGGCAGCCGATACGGTGGTCGCGAGGCGATAGCCCACGCCGCCGACGTCGATGACGGTCGTGCCGGCACCGTTTGCGACCACGCGGCCGCGCAGCGAGGCGATCACGATGCCGCCGCCCGGATGGCGTTCCCGCGTGAGGAATGCGCGTGACAGACGGCGACCGCGAGCGCGTCGGCGGCGTGGTCGGACGCGGGCGCCCGGTCGAGCCGGAGCGACGCGACCACCATCCGCTGCACCTGGGTCTTGTCGGCGCGGCCGAAGCCGCACACGGTCAGCTTCACCTCGGCCGGCGGGTACCCGGTGGCGGCCACCCCGGCGCGTCCGCAGGCCGTCAGCACCGCCCCGCGGGCGTGGCCGACCGACAGGATCGTGCGCGGGTTGCCGCCGACGAAGAGGTCTTCGAGCGCGACCGACTCGGGCTCATGGCGCGCGATCAGGTCGGTCACCTCCGCGAAGATGTGGGTCAGACGCAGCTCGAGCGGCGTGGCCGCCGCCGTGGTGATGACACCATGGTCGACGGCACGCAGGTGAGTCCCCTGCACCGCGATGACGCCGTACCCCGTCTCGGCGGTGCCGGGATCGATGCCCAGCAGGATCATGTTCCCACTCTACCGGCCAGCGCGGACGGAGGTCGAACGCCTGTTCGGGTGAATATTTGGTGCCTGGCACCGGGTATTCACCGCGCCAAAAGGGGTCTGACCCCGTTTGGCGCACTTCACCCCAGCCGCTGCTCCTATCCCGCAACTGCCTCCAGGACGGCCTCGGAGATGTCGAAGTTGGCGTAGACCTCCTGGACGTCGTCCAGGTCCTCCAGCGACTCGATCAGGCGCAGCAGGCGGCGGGCGCCGTCGGCCTCGAGCTCGACGGTCGTCTTCGGCACCATGGTCAGCTCCGCCGAGGTGAACGGGATCCCGGCCGCCTCGAGTGCGTCGCGCACCGTTGCCAGGTCGGTCGGGGCGGTCGTGACCTCCCAGTTCGACTCGTCCTGGGCGACGTCCTCGGCACCGGCGTCGGCCGCGGCGAGCACGACGTCGTCCTCTGACACCTCGGCGGCCGGCACGAGGATGAGGCCCTTGCGCTCGAACTGCCACGCCACCGAATGGGGCGCGCCGAGGCTGGAATTGCTGCGCGTGAACATCGCCCGCACGTCGGCGGCGGTGCGGTTGCGGTTGTCGGTCAGCGCCTCGACGATGATCGCCACCCCCTCGGGCCCGTAGCCCTCGTAGGTGACCGCTTCGAAGGCGTCGGAATCCTCGCCGCCACCCGTCGCCCGGGCGATCGCACGCTCGATGTTGTCCTTCGGCATCGAGTAGGACCGGGCCTTGGCGATGGCCGTTGCGAGGGTCGCGTTGGCGTCGGGATCCGGCCCGCCGTCCTTGGCTGCGACGATGATCGCCCGCGAGAGCTTGGTGAAGAGCTGCCCCCGGCGCTTGTCCTCGGCGCCCTTCTTGTGCTTGATGGTCGACCATTTGGAGTGCCCGCTCATGCCACCGCCTCCTCGCGCCCGGCCAGCATGGCCGCGAACCGGCGGTGCAGGCGGCGATCGTCGGTCAGCTCCGGATGAAATGCGGTCACGAGCACCTGGCCCTGGCGGGCCGCGACCGGCCGGCCGTCGAGCTCGGCCACGATGTCCACGCCGTCCCCCACCCGCTCGATCTGCGGCGCCCTGATGAACACGCCGGGAAGCGGCAGGTCTTCGCCGGTGAGATGCAGCGGCGCCTCGAAGCTCGCCAGCTGGCGGCCGTACGCGTTGCGGCGCACGTCGATGTCGATCAGGCCGAGGAAGCGCTGGTCCGGCCGGGCATCGATCCCGGCCGCGGAGAGCACGATCATGCCCGCACACGTGCCCATCAGCGCACCACCGCCGGCGTGCAGCTCGCGGATCGGCTGCTCGAGCTCGTAGGCCTCGATGAGCTTGGACATCGTGGACGACTCTCCTCCGGGGATGACCAGCCCGGCCAATCCGCGCATGTCCCGCGGCAGCCGCACCTCGACCGCCTCCACGCCAACGTCGCCGAGGGCGGCGACGTGCTCGCGGAACGCCCCTTGCAGGGCCAGAACTCCGACCCTACCAGCCACGCGTCTGCAGCAGGCCCTGCTCGCCCAGCGCCGAGATCTCGGTGCCCGGCATCGCGTCTCCCAGGCCGAACGACACCTCGGCGACGATGGCGGGGTCGGCGAAGTGGGTCGTGGCGCGGACGATCGCCGTTGCCATCGCGGTTGGGTCGGAGCTCTTGAAGATGCCCGAGCCGACGAACACGCCGTCGGCGCCGAGCTGCATCATCAGGGCCGCGTCGGCCGGAGTCGCGATGCCGCCGGCGGTGAACGTGACCACCGGCAGGCGGCCGTTCTCGGCGCAGAACTTGACCAGCTCGTACGGGGCCTGGTGCTGCTTGGCGACCGCGTAGACCTCATCCTCATCCATCGCCGTCAGCCGCTTGATCTCGCCCAGGATGGAGCGCATGTGGCGCACCGCCTCGACGACGTTGCCGGTGCCGGCCTCGCCCTTGGACCGGATCATGGCCGCGCCCTCGCTCAGGCGCCGGAGCGCCTCGCCCAGATTGGTCGCGCCGCACACGAACGGGACCTTGAACTTCCACTTGTTGATGTGGTTGGCCTCGTCTGCCGGCGTCAGCACCTCGGACTCGTCAATGTAGTCCACGTCGAGCGCCTCGAGCACCTGGGCCTCGGCGAAGTGGCCGATGCGGGCCTTCGCCATCACGGGGATGTCGACGACCTCCTGGATCTCCCGGATCTTGCTCGGATCGGCCATCCGCGCGACCCCGCCGTCGCGGCGGATATCGGACGGCACCCGCTCGAGCGCCATCACGGCGCACGCGCCGGCGTCCTCGGCGATGCGGGCCTGCTCGGCGTTGGTGACGTCCATGATCACGCCGCCCTTGAGCATTTCGGCGAGCCCGCTCTTGACTCGCATGGTTCCGGTGTCGGTCACAGCCAGCGTCCCTTTCGGTGCGAGAAATCTCCCGCCCGATAGTGTAGTCGGCCGTCTGGCTGAGAGCCGCCGGGGGGCTGCTAACCGGCCTGGCGGAGCCGCTCGAGGCCGTCGGCGTCGAGCACCCACACCAGCCGCTCGCGGACGTCGATCAGGCCGCCCTCGCGCAGCTCGTTCATCACCTTGGTGAGCGTCTCGCGGCTCGTGCCGATCATCTCGGCGAGCTGGACGTGCGTGAAGCGCTCGTCGATGCGGATCCCGGTGGTCGTGACCCGCCCGTAGCGATCCATCAGCTGCAGGAGCTGCGACGCCAGCCGCGCCGGGACGCCGCGGAAGGCAAGGCTCTCGAGCTGGTCCTCCGTGGTTCGCAGCCGCTCGGTGAGTGACCGCAGGAGATTGATCGCCATCTGCGGGTGGTCGGCGGTGACCCGCTCGAGATCGGCGTTCGAGAGCACCCGCACGACCGCGTCGGTCATCGCCTCGGCATAGGCGTCGTGGAGTGCGTCGCCGTCGGGCGAGACGCAGCCGAACACCTCGCCCTCGTCGAGCATGGCCAGCGTCAGCTGGCGGCCGTCGTGCGCGCTGCGGTACAGGCGGACACGGCCGGTCTGGACGACGTACATGGCGTCGGCGCGGTCAAACGGCGAGTAGATGAGCTCGCCCTTGCCGAACCGGGCCGCCCCGAACCGGCCACCGAGGTCGGCCAGAACCCGGTCGGGCAGGCCCTCCAAAATCTCACTGTCAAACGTGTGGTCTGCGGTCTGGCTCACGGATCCTCGGCGGTTCTTCTGCTACTACGGATGCCGAGGCGGACCGGTTCTCGCCGATCTGCACCGGTAGCATGGTCCCGGCCCGGGGGTGTAGCTCAGCCGGTCAGAGCAGCGGACTCATAATCCGTTCGTCGCTGGTTCGAATCCAGCCGCCCCCACATCCGATGACGCACGAGGGGGCGCCGGTGACGGACAGACGAGTCGTGGACGACGTGATGCGCCGCTACTACGACAAGCGGGCGGCGGAGTACGACGACTGGTGGCTCGGAACCGGCCTTCATGCGCGCCGCGACCGGCCCGGCTGGCACCGGGAGGTGAACCAGTTGATCGCGGTGCTCGCGGCGCTGCCACCGGCCCGCGTCCTCGATGTCGCCTGCGGCACCGGGTTCCTCACGCAGCACCTGCGCGGCGAGGTCGTCGGCCTCGACCAGAGCCCGCGCATGGTCGGCGTGGCCGCGGCCCGCATGCCCGGATCTCGGCTGATCGAGGGGGACGCCGTGCCCCTGCCGTTTGCCGACGGGGAGTTCGACCGTGTGTTCACGGGCCATTTCTACGGTCACCTGCTGGCGAATGAGCGCGCCGGCTTCGTGCACGAGGCGCTGCGCGTCGGCACGCAGCTCGTCGTGGCCGACTCCGCCAAACGCGACGACGTCGGCTCGGAGGAGTGGCAGGAGCGAATCCTGAACGACGGATCCGGGCATCGGGTCTACAAGCGCTACTTCACCGGGCCGGAGCTTGCCGCAGAGCTCGGCGGCGGCGAGGTGCTGCATGAGGGGCGCTGGTTCGTGGTCGTCTCGGTGAACCCTTAGGCCGTGCTGCCGAAGCCGCCGAGGAGGCCGCCGGTGTTGAGCGGCTTGGCGCCCTTGGGAGCGGTGACCGTGAAGTCGTTGTTCCAGTCGCTGAACTTGATGTCCAGGTTGAGCGCGATGCTCTTCAGGCCGCTGGCCGAAGAGGACAGCGACCGCGGCACCGTCATCGCGAACTGCAGCTGCTCGTCCGTGGGCAGGTGCGTCGAGCTGTCGAACGACAGCGATCCGTGGGCCTTCGTGATCGCCTTCTCGAGCTGGGCGATCTGGGCCTGATCCTTGGCGGTGAGCCCGCTCGCGCTCTTGTCGGCTTTCTCGACAGCCGCGACCACCGCCGCGAGGTCGAGGTCAGCCGAGATCGTGTCCTGGCCACCCGAGGTCGACAGGGACAGGTTCTTGAGCAGCTTGCTGGGGTCGAGGCCGGCGGCCTTGAGCGCATCGAGGCCGCCGCTCGTGGTGGATCCGGACGATCCGGACGTTCCGGCCTGCGACAGGCCCGCCAGCGACAGCGACTTCCAGCCGGGGCCCATGAGGGCAGGAAGCTGGAGGTACAACGTCTTGCCGTCGGGCGTGAGCGCCTCTCCGGTG
>DATCPV010000295.1:0-1968 GCA_036569885.1 Gaiellales bacterium
AGAAGCGCCCCGCTCGAGAAGGGACTCGAGGGGTCAACCGACACCACGCCGACCCGCTTCTCCTCGCCGCGAAGCAGGGTGACGACGCAGGCGAGCAGGCTCGACTTGCCGACGCCCGGCGGGCCGGTGAACCCCACCAGCGAGGCCGCACCGGTGCCGGGGTAGATCTCGCGCACGAGCTCGTAGGCGAGCGGGTCGCGGTTCTCGACCAGCGTGATGGCGCGCGCCATGGCGCGCGTGTCACCGCCGGTCACGCCCTCGACGAGGGCCCGCAGATCGGTCGGGCGGCGGGTCACCGCGGCTGCAGCGCCCGGTGAAGCACGGCGGCGAAGACGGCATTCTCGTCGGGCGTGCCCACGGTGACGCGGATGCTGCCGGGCGCCCCGAACGGCTCCAGCGGGCGCACGATCACGCCGTCGGCCTCGAGCGCGTGCGCAAGCGCCCGGCCGTCGCCCACGTCGGCCGCGAGGAAGTTGGCGCAGGCGGGATACGGCGTCATCCCGGCGGACACGAGCGCCGCCTCGAGGTCGGTGCGGCCGCGCTCGTTCAGGTCCCGGCGGCGGATGAGCTCGGCCGGGTCGTCGAGGCTCGCGAGGGCGGCGACGTGCGCCAGCTCGGAGACGTCGAACGCGTTTCGCACCTTCATCGTCTCGCGCACGACGTCGGCCGGGCCGACCATGTAGCCGACCCGCAAGCCGGCCAGGCCGTAGACCTTCGAGAACGTGCGCAGGCCGGCGACGTTCGGGCGCTCGAGGACGTGCTCGGCGATCGCGTCGGGGTAGTCGGGGTCGGTGACGTACTCGTGATAGGCCTCGTCGACCACCACGAGCACCCGGTCGGGCACGCGGTCGATGAACGCCTGCAGCTGGTCGTGGCCGACCATCGTCCCGGTCGGGTTGTTGGGGTTGCAGACGTAGACGATCTTGGTGCGGGGCCCGATCCGCTCGGCCATCGCATCGAGGTCGTGGACACCGTCCCGAAGCGGCACCAGCACCGGCGTTGCGGCCTGCTTCACCGTGTCCAGCCGGTAGCTGATGAACGACGGCCAGGCCATGACCGCCTCGTCGCCCGGGTCGAGGTAGGCCATCGACAGGCAGCCGACGATCGCATCCACGCCGTTTCCGACCGCGACCCGCTCGCGGGCAACGCCGTGACGGACGGCCAGCCGCTCGACGAGGTCGCCGCCGAGCTCGGGGTAGCGGTTGAGCGCGGGCGCCCGGCGGGCGATCGCCTCGAGCGCCGCCGGGAACGGGCCGTACGGGCCCTCGTTCGAGGCCAGCTTGACGATCCGCTCGAGGCCGAGCTCACGCCGCACCTCGGCGGCGGGCTTGCCCGGCTCGTACGGCCGCAGATCGGCGAGGGCGGGTCGGGGGCGCACGGCACCAGCGTACCAATCGCGCACACCGGCTCAGGCTCCCGGGCGCGCCTCTGGTGCCGGTTCGCGAGGTGGTGCGGCGAGCATGGCCGTGAGTTCCTTGCGGGTGCGGACGCCGAGCTTGGCGAAGATCGCCTTGAGGTGGTCGTTCACCGTGTGTGGCGAGAGGAAGAGTCGCTGGGAGACGGCGCGGGTGTCGCTGCCGTCGAGCAGCGCCGTGACGACCTCGCGCTCGCGGGCGGTGAGGTCGTAGGCCAGGAGACGCAGGTCGAGCACATCCTGGGCGGCGGCGGGGCGGATCGTGACCGCGACAGTGCCCTCCAGCGGATCGAGACGATCGGCCTCGACGATCGCCCAGGCCCCGGTGGCCGAGCGGACGCGCACACGGGCGGGCGAGTCACCGACCCCCGCCAGGGCGCGGCCGGCGACGTTGTAGACCACGGCCATCGCGGCGACGTCGGCGAACTCCAGGCCGGGCGGCAGCAGTTGACCCAGCCAGGCGCGAGCGGCAGCCGTCGATGCACGCACATCCAGGTCGGAGTCGAGCACAAGCACGCCGGCGGACGGAGACGGCGACGCGCCGATTCCGGCGC
>DATCPV010000296.1:0-3198 GCA_036569885.1 Gaiellales bacterium
TTGCGGAGCTGGATAAAACGCGGCTTGCCCGTATTCGAAATCGTCAGATCGGCTTTGTTTTTCAAGGGTTCAATCTGCTCTCGCGCACCACCGCGCTGGAGAACGCCGAGTTACCCACGCTCTACGCGCGCATCGACAAAACGGAACGCAGGGAACGCGCGCTTCAATCGCTTAGCCTCGTCGGCTTGGGGGACCGTGGCGCGCACTTTCCGTCACAGCTATCCGGCGGCCAGCAACAGCGGGTCGCAATCGCCCGCGCGCTCGCCTGCGAGCCCGACCTGCTCCTGATCGACGAGCCGACGTCGCGGCTCGACCAGGCCAACGCCGCGGTGGTCGGCCGGATGCTCGCCGACGCGGCCCAGCTCCACGGCGCCACGATCGTCTGCGCGACTCACGATCCGCTCGTGATCGAGCAGGCCGACCGCGTGCTGCCGCTCGAACCGGATGGTTGACCGGTTCAAACCCCGGCCGCATGATTGAGGTGGGTGGGAACCACACATCTCAGACATCTCGCGGCCGCCGCGTGTGTGCTCGTCGCAGCCGGCGGCGCGAGCAGCGCCCTGGGCGCGTCCGGCCTGCTCCCAAGCGGCGGGTTCGAGGCCGGCGGCTCGGGGTCGCTGGCGGGTTGGAAGGGCACCGGCGCCGTGCTCAGCCTGCGGCCCGACGGACGCGGCGGCGGCCACGCCGTCCGCATCGCTCGGGCGCCCGGAAACCGCACCTACTCGATCGTCGCGGCCCCCCCTCCCGCACCGGCCGTGGCCGGCCGCCGCTATCGGGCTGCGGGATACATCCGCTCGGGTACCCCCGGAAGGCGCGTGTGCGTGAAGCTCGTCGAGGTGACACCGGCCGGCCACACCGCCGGGTACGCGGCCGGCTGCCTCACGGCCACCGCCACATGGCGGGCATTCCCGGCGGCGGCCTACACGGCCAAGCACACCGGCGATGCGATCTCGTTCCGGGTCGTCCAGACGTCGGCCGCAGCCTCGGGCGACAGCTTCCAGGTGGACGACCTGTCGCTCACGTCGCCCTCAGCCGATTCGGCGGCGCCGTCACAACCATCCGGAGTGACCGCCCAGGCGACCTCCTCGACAAGTGTCGCGCTCGCCTGGCACGCGTCGACCGACGCCTCCGGCGTGGCCGGATACACGATCTACCGGGGAGGCGTCTTCGTCGCCACCGTCCCCGGCTCGGCCACCGCCTACACCGACACAGGCCGCCGCGCGGGCACGCGCTACGTCTACGCCGTTGACGCGTTCGACGCGTCCGGCAACCGCTCACCCCGCTCGGCCGGCGTCTCGGTGAAGACCTTCACGCCGGGCGACCCGGTCATCGCGGCCGCGGGCGACATCGCCTGCGACCCCACGGCTTCCGGCTTCAACGGCGGCAACGGCACCTCGTCGAAGTGCGCCGAGCGGGCGACGTCCGACCTCGTCCTGGCCAACCCCTCGATCGCGGCGGTGCTCGCCCTGGGCGACAACCAGTACGGCTGCGGCGGGTACACGGCGTTCCAGCAGTCCTTCGCGCCGACCTGGGGCCGCTTCCTGGCAAAGATCCACCCCGTCGCCGGCAATCACGAGTACCAGACGAGTGGTGGCAGCGACTGCGCGCCGAACGCGGCCGGGTACTTCCGCTACTTCGGCGCCGCCGCCGGCAACGCCCAGGGCGACTACGCCTGGAACATCGGCGCGTGGCACATGATCGCGCTGAACGGGGAGTGCGGCAACGTCGGCGGCTGCAATGCCGGCTCGACTCAGGGCAAGTTTCTCCAGGCCAACCTGGGCAGCAGCGGGTGCACGCTCGCCTACTGGCACGAGCCCTACTACAAGGGGTCGGGGAGCCCGGCCTCGGCATACACCTACTTCTGGAACACGCTCCATGCCGCCGGCGCCGACATCGTCCTGAACGGGCACATCCACACGTACGCCCGGTTCGCGCCGCAGGACGCCAGCGGCAACGTCGACACGGCCGACGGGATCCGCGAGTTCATCGTCGGTACGGGCGGCGAGGACAAGGCATCGCCCCCGGGCTCGACCAACGTCCAGTTCACCGCCAAGGCGTTCGGGCTCCTCGAGCTCACGCTGCACTCCGCGAGCTACGACTGGAAGTTCGTCTCTGTGGACGGCTCGGTGCTCGACTCCGGCTCGGCCGCCTGCAACTGAGCTCAGTCGCGCCGGCCCGTGACGGCCAGCCGCACCCCCAGGCCGATCAGCACCAGCCCGCCGGTGCCCGCGAGCGCCTCGAGCCGCCGCCGCGACCGGGCCAGCCAGACCCTGGCCGTCCCGGCGGCGATCGCCCAGGCGCTGTCCGAGACGACGCCGATGGCCAGGAAGATGCAGCCCAGCACGAACAGCTGCAGCGGCACGTGCCCGCGGGCGGGGTCGGCGAACTGCGGCAGAACGACCGTGAAGATGACCGCCGCCTTGGGGTTCGTCAGCCCGACGATGAAGCCCTCGCGCACGATCGTCCGCGTGCCCTTGGGCACCTGCGTGGCATCGGTCAGTCCGGCCAGCGGCCGGCGGTGGCGGATCATGCGCACGCCCAGCACGACCAGGTAGAGAGCGCCGACGAGCTTGATCACGGTGAACACCGTCTCGGATCGCTCCACCAACGCGCCCAGGCCGAGTGCGACCAGCACCACCTGGACGAACACCCCGCCCGTGTTGCCGGCCACGGTCGCAAGGGCCGCCCGGCGGCCGAGCGCGACGCCGCGGCTGACCACGAAGAGCACGCTCGGCCCCGGCACGACGATCAGAACGAACGCCGTCAGCGCGAACTCGAGCAGGTGGTCGCCCGGGGGCATCGGCGCGACTCTAGATGACTGACTCCAGCGCGCGAGCGATCGCCGCCGCCTCGGAGCGCAGCTCGCGCAGCGCACCGGTGATCGGGTTGCGAAAGCCGATGAAGTGCAGGCCCGGCACCGCCGCGTCAGCCGCCCCACCGTGAACGCGCGGATCCCCGCGCGAATCGAGCAGGCCCAGATGCCCCACGAGCGGGCCGAGCGCCGGCCGGTAGCCGGTGGCGGCGATCACGGCGTCCGGCGAGACGGACCCATCGCCCGCGAGGACGACCCGCCCTCCGGCGAACCCCTCCACTCCCGGAACGACGCGGAAGGCCCCCTCACGCGGCCGGGCGACGAAGCCGCAGTCGAGGATCGGGAGCGTCCCCTCCCGCCGGCGGCGGCTGAACACGGGGTTGCGG
>DATCPV010000297.1:0-4939 GCA_036569885.1 Gaiellales bacterium
GTTCCATGCCAGCGCCGAGGAGCAGCGGGCGCACCTCATCTCGGTGACGGGGATCGCCGGGATCGGCAAGTCGCGGCTCGCGTGGGAGTTCTACAAGTACTTCGACGGGCTGGCCCAGATCGTCTACTGGCATCGCGGCCGCTGCCTCGCCTACGGGGAGGGCGTCACCTACTGGGCGCTGGCCGACATGGTGCGGATGCGCTGCCGCATCAGCGAGGACGAGGGCACGGCCTCGGCCCTTGCGAAGCTGGCCGTGGTGCTGGACGAGCACGTCACCGACGCCGAGGAGCGCCGGTTCGTCGAGCCGCGGGTGGCCCACCTGATCGGCCTGGAGGAGGGCAGCGCGTTCGGTCGCGAGGATCTGTTCGCGGCGTGGCGGACGTTCTTCGAGCGGCTCGCCGACGTCTATCCGACCGTTCTGGCCTTCGAGGACATGCAGTGGGCCGACGCCTCGCTGCTCGACTTCATCGAGTACCTGCTCGAGTGGTCGCGCCAGAGTCCGCTGCTCGTGGTCACCGCCGCCCGCCCGGAGCTCGTTGAGCGGCGGCCGACGTGGGGGGCGGGCAAGCGCAATTTCACGTCGATCTACCTTGAGCCGCTCTCGCCGCAGGCGATGCGCGACCTGCTGGCGGGGCTCGTTCCCGGCCTGCCGGACACGCTCCGCGACCAGATTCTGGCCCGCGCCGAGGGTGTGCCCCTGTACGCGATGGAGACGGTCCGCATGCTGCTCGACCGCGGCCACCTCGTCCGCGAGGGCAGCGTCTACCGGCCGACCGGACCTGTCGAGGCGCTGGAGGTACCCGAGACGCTGCACGCCCTGATCGCCGCGCGTCTCGACGGCCTGAGCGACGACGAGCGGCGCACGGTGCAGGACGGCGCGGTGCTGGGAAAGACCTTCACCCGCCAGGCGCTCGCGGCGCTGTCTGGGGCGACCGACGCGGCGCTCGAACCGATCCTCCAGGCGCTCGTCCGCAAGGAGGTGCTGTCGATCCAGGCCGACCCGCGCTCGCCCGAGCACGGCCAGTACGGGTTCCTGCAGGACCTCATGCGCCGGGTCGCCTACGAGACGCTGGCACTGCGCGACCGCCGCGATCGCCACCTGGCCGCTGCCGCCTACATGGAGGAGGCATTCCCTGACGACGACGAGACCGTCGAGGTGCTCGCGTCGCACTACCTGGACGCCTACAACACCGCGCCGGACGCAGCGGACGGGGTCGGCATCCGCGCGCGGGCCCGCGCGCTCACCGTCCGCGCCGCTCAGCGCGCCGCGGCGCTGGGCGCCCCGGCCGAGGCTCAGCGCTACTACACCCAGGCCGCCGACCTCACCGACGCACCGCTCGAACGGGCCGGACTGCTCGACGAGGCCGGCGAGATGGCGCTTCGGTCCGCGGCGCAGGACGTCGCGGCCGAGCTCTCCGAGCAGGCCCGGGCGCTCTACGAGGCGGCGGGCGAGGTCGGCTCGGCCGCCCGCGTCACGTTGCGCCTGGCACGGATCGACCAGTCCCAGGGCCGCCTCGGTGAGGCGATCGAGCGCATGGAGCGGGCCTACGCGGTGCTGTCGGCCGAGGAGCCGAGCGCGGACTTCGCCATGCTGGCGACGCGACTCTCCGGCGCGGTGTACTTCGCAGGCGACGTTCCCCGAGCGTCCGAGCTGGTCGAGCAGTCGCTCGACATCGCCGAGGCGCTCGACCTTCCGGCCGTGCTCGTCCGCGGCTGGGCGATGAAGGGGATGATCGGCGCCTCGGGACGGCATCCCGAGGAGGCCCGCGGGCTGTTTCAGCTGTCGCTGGAGCTGGCCAACCGGCACGAGCTGCGAGAAGACGCGAGCCGGGCCTGTGCGAACCTGTCCGACCTCGCGTTCCGGCGCGACCGCTACGTCGATGCGCTGGCGCATCTCGAGCAGGCCGGATCGGTGGCGCGGATGATCGGCAGCCGCCCGCACGAGTGGTTCGCGCTCAGCGAGTCGACCTACCCGCTGTACATGCTGGGGCGGTGGGACGAGGCCGCGGCCGTCTACGAGGAGCTGCCCGAGGAGCGGCTGCCGGATGGGGGCACCCTGCTCAGCCCGCTCAGCTCGATCCTCGAGATCCACGCCCACCGCGGCGACCTCGATGCCGCCCGGAGGCTGCTTGCGATCTATCACCGGCTCGAGGAGTCGGCCGACGTGCAGGAGCGGGCCGGGTACGCCGGCGCGACCGCGTGCATCCGCTTCTTCGAAGGCCGCTACGCCGAGGCGGTGGCCCAGGGCGAACAGACGCTCGAATGGGGGATCACGCTCGGCTCAGACGGACAGGACGTGAAGATGGGCGTCATGTGGGCGCTCGAGGCCGCGATCGCCCTCGGTGACCGCGCGAAGGCCGAGGAGCTCGTCGAGTGGATCGAGACGCTCCCGCCCGGACTGCGGCCGCCGTCCATGGGTGGCCACGCCCATCGCGCCCGCGCCCGCCTGGCCGGCCCTGGCGAGGCCGCGTTCGCCGATCACGCCGCCGCCACCGCCCGCTTCCGCGATCTCGGCCTCCGCTTCTGGCTCGCTGTCAGCCTGCTCGAGCACTCGGAGGCGCTGACCACCGACGGTCATCGCGAGGAGGCCGAGCCGCTGCTGCACGAGGCCAGCGAGATCCTCACCGAGCTGGCCGCGCGGCCGTGGCTCGACCGGGTCGAGGCGATCTCCGGCCGCACGTCGGCCGAACTGGCCGGCTGAGCGCCGTCAGACGCCCGGCAGCGCCGCCAGCTCTGCGAGCAGCGTGAACGACCGCACCCGTGCCTGCGCATCGGGGATGGTGGCGGTCGCCATCACCTCGTCGGCCCCCGTCTCGGCCACGAGCCGCTCGAGCTTCGTGCGCACCGTCTCGGGGCTGCCGACGACCTGCGACTGCAGGTAGGCGTCGGCGTAGGCGCGTTCGTCGTCGGTCCAGCGGTGCGTCTCGATGTCGGCGAGGGTCGGTAGCGGCGACGGCGGCCGGCCGGTGCGGCGCTGGGCGAACACGAGCGCCATCGCCGAGGCTAAGAGCTCGGCCTCGGCGTCGGTGCCGGCGCACACGACGAACACCGCGATCTGGGCGTAGGGCGCCTCGAGGTCGGGCGATTCGCGGAAGCGCGACCGGTAGAGCTCGAGCGCGGGCAGCGTGTTGGCGGCGCTGAAGTGGTGGGCAAAGGCAAAGGGCAGGCCCATCAGTCCGGCCACCTGAGCGCTGTAGCCGCTCGAGCCGAGCAACCAAATCGCAGGCATGCCGCCGTAGCCCGGAACGGCCCGGATTCCGGCGTACGCGTCACCGGGGGCAAAGCCGTTGAAGAACCCGTAGAGCTCGTTCAGCAGTTCGATCAGGTCGTCGCTCGAGCCCTGGCGACGGAGCGCGAGCATGGTGCGCTGGTCTGTGCCCGGTGCCCGGCCGATGCCCAGGTCGATGCGGCCGGGATGCAGCGCCTCGAGGGTTCCGAACCGCTCCGCCACCACCATCGGCGCGTGATTGGGCAGCATCACGCCGCCGGAGCCCAGCCGGATGTGCTGTGTCAGCGCGCCGGCGTTGGCGATGAGGACGTCCGGTGCCGAGCTGGCGATGCTGGGCATGTTGTGGTGCTCGGCGTACCACAGCCGGTGGTAGCCCAGCCGATCGACCAGCGGAGCCAGGGCGGTGGCCTCGGCCAGCGCCTGGGCGGGCGTCGAGTCGCCGCTGACCGGGGCCACGTCGAGCACCGAAAGCGGGATCCCGAACACCGGGCTGGCCGCCGCCTTGGCGGCGTCGCGAAGAGCGCTCACGTCTGCGCGCAGTGGGCGCAGCGGCCGGGAAGCGAGGCGAGGGCGCGGTCGCTGAGCTCGAATCCGACCGACTCGGCCGCCTGCCGCAGCGACGTCAGTGCGCACCCTTCCAGGGTCGAGATCGACCCGCACTCCACGCACACCAGGTGGTGGTGGTGGCCGTCGGTGGCGCACATGACGAACACCGACTCCCCGGCCCGGGTGCCGGCCTCTTCGACCAGCCCCTGGCCTCGCCAGCGCTCGATCGCCCGGTAGGCGGTCGTCAGGCCGAGGCGGGGCTGATCGCGCCTGGCGACCTCGTGCAGCTCGCGCACGCTGAAGGCGTGGCCGATCGACCGGCCGGCGTCGAGGAGGGCCTCGCGGTTGCGCAGATTGCGTCCAAGCTCCATCCCTCCAGCGTAGTCGTCGCGGCCGCGAATCTCAAGAAGTGCGATTGACATCCGTTTTCATTATCGGATAGGTTGCAGGGATGTCGAGGACGGTCATCGGGTTCATCACGCTGGTCGCGGTGCTTGCCGCGCTCGCCGGCGGACTGGCGCTCGTCGGCTCGACCAGGCCGTCTTCGAGCCAACGCGTGGAGGTCGTCGCGGCCGAGAACGTCTACGGCAACATCGTCGCCCAGATCGGCGGGTCGCACGTGTCGGTGACGTCGATCCTGCACGACCCGAACGCCGATCCCCACCTCTACACGGCGAGCACCCGCAACGCGCTTGCGCTCAGCCGGGCCGCCGTGGTGATCCAAAACGGCGTCGGCTACGACAGCTTCATCCAGAAGCTCGAGGCGGCCGCTCCCAGCTCGCACCGGATCGTCGTCACCCTGGCCCAGGTGCTCGGCGTCCACGGTGCCGACGCCAACCCGCACCTGTGGTACGACGTGCCCAGGCTCAACCGGATCGCCGCGGCGATCGCGGCCGCGCTCGAGCGGGCCGACCCGGCGCACCGATCGGCCTACGTCCGTGGACTGCAGACTTTCGAGGATGAGCTGCGTCCCCTGGTGCGCGAGGTGGCTTCCATCCGCTCCCGCCACGCCGGCGAGCCGGTCGCCTACACCGAGCCGGTGCCCGGCTATCTGCTGGCCGCCGCCGGCCTGCGCAACCTGACGCCGGCCGCGTTCGCGCGTGCGATCGAAGACGGCAGCGAGCCGTCGCCCGAGGCCGTCTCGCAGATGACCGGCCTGATGAC
>DATCPV010000298.1:0-4841 GCA_036569885.1 Gaiellales bacterium
CCTGCCCGCGGCGCCCTGGAGCAGGAGGACGTTGGACACGACGATCATGTCGCCGAGCGTGCCCCGCGGGGCCATCAGGCCATCGCGCATCGGCAGTGTCCCCGCCGTGATCAGGGCGACGTCCCAGTCAGACATCGAGCGACATCTGGTTCAGGCGGCTGCGCCGCACGGCCTGGGCGAGCGCGGTGGCCTCGCCCATGTCGGCCAGGATGATGCGCTCGGTGCGCGATGCGATCAGCGGCTCGGCCATACCGTCCACCCATACGCGCGTCCGACGGCCGTCGCCGCGCTCGTCTCCGTCGATCGGCTCGAGGGCGTAGATGCGGTCGGCACGCACAAACTTGCCGTAGCCCAGGAACACCATCGGTGCTCCGGCACCCGTCACAGCTCCGCCAGCACCTCCTGCAGCGAGGCTGCGACGTAGGCGATGTCGTCGTCCTCGAGCTGGATGAAGAACGGCAGCGCGAGGGTCGAGGTGCTGACCCGCTCGGTCACCGGCAGCATGCCGGGGCCGTAGCCGAACCGCTCGCGGTAGGTGGGCTGGGTGTGGATCGCCGGCAGGTACGGCCGCGTGGCGACGCCCCGCTCGGCCAGTGCGGCCGAAACGGCGGTGCGATCGATCGACGCGTCGAGGCGCACGTAGTAGATGAACCAGCTGCGAGGATGCGGTCCCCGGTAGGGAATCTCGATCCCATCGACGTCGGCCAGGAGCTCGTTGTAGCGCTCGGCCACCCGCCTGCGGCGCTCGAGCAGCATGTCGAGCTTCTCGAGTTGGGCCAGTCCGACGGCCGCGGACATCTCGTCCATGCGGTAGTTGAACCCGAGCCGCTGGTGGACGAGCCAGTCGCCGTTGTCCGAGCGGCCCTGATTGACCGAGCTGCGGAGCTCGCGGGCGACGTCGGGATCGTCGGTCGTGATCGCGCCGCCCTCGCCGGTCGTGAGCTGCTTGTTCGGATAGAAGCCCCATACCGCCAGGTTGCCGTGCGTGCCGACGCCGCGGCCGTCGATCGTGCACCCGATCGCCTCGCACGCGTCCTCGATGACCGCGAGCCCGTGGCGCTCGGCGATCGCGGTGATGGCCCCGATGTCGCACGGGTAGCCGAAGATGTGCACGGGGATGATTGCCCGCGTCCTGTCGGTGATCGCCGCCTCGACGGCGGCCGGGTCGACGTTGAACGTCAGCTCGTCGATCTCGGCGAACACCGGGGTCGCGCGCTCGAACAGGATCACGTTGGCCGATGCGACGAACGAGAAGCTCGACGTGATCACCTCGTCGCCCGGGCCGAGCCCGAGCCGGTGCAGGGCCGCGTGCAGGCCCGAGGTGCCGCTCGAGCACGCGACGGCGAAACGGGTGCCGACACGGTCGGCGAAGCCGCGCTCGAACGCGGGCGCGACGGTCCCGCAGGCGAGGCTGTCCGACCGCAGCACGTCCAGCACGAGCTCCTCCTCGCGTCCGTCCAGATAGGGGCGCGCCAGCGGGATCGACCGGGTCGTGACCATCCGGTTAGACCGCCGCCCCGACGGGATACTCGAGCAGGTCGGCGAAGCGCTCATCGCGCCCGCCGACGATGGCGAAGAAGGTGTCCTGGATCTGTTTTGTGATCGGCCCGCGCCCGCCCGTGGGGTGGTCGTCAACCGAGGCCACCGGCGTCACCTCGGCGGCCGTGCCGCACAGGAACACCTCATCGCCGAAGTAGAGGTCGGTGCGTACGAGGTTCACCTCGCGCACCTCGAAGCCGAGGGTGTTGGCGATGCGGATGACGGTCGCGCGGGTGATGCCGGGCAGGCACGAGGCGGTCGTCGGCGGCGTGTAGAGGACGTTGTCCCGGACGACGAACACGTTCTCGCCCGACCCGTCGGCCACGTAGCCCTCCTCGTTGAGGAGGATGGCCTCGTCGTATCCCGCGCGCGAGGACTCGAGCTTCGCGAGCACCGAGTTGATGTACTGGCCGGTCGCCTTCGCCGCCGGGGGCAGCGTGTTCGGTCCGATCCGGCGGAAGCTCGACACCTTGGTGCGGACGCCGTGCTCGAGCGCCTCCTCGCCCAGGTAGGCGCCCCACGGCCACACGGCGATCGCCACCTCGACCGGGTTGTCGCCAGGATAGAGGCCCATCGGCCCCGCTCCGCGGAACGCGATCGGGCGGACGTAGCACGAGGGGACTCCGTTCACCGACACGGTCTCGTGCACCGCTGCCGCCAGCTCGGGCAGGGTGAAGCCGAGATCCATCTGGTAGAGCGATGCGGAGCGGCGCAGGCGCTCGAGATGGTCGCTCAGGCGGAACACCGCCGAGCCCTTCGGCGTCTCGTAGGCGCGAATGCCCTCGAAGACGCCGGTGCCGTAGTGCAGGGCGTGGGTCAGAATGTGGACGTTTGCGTCCTCCCACGACACGAAGTTTCCATTACGCCAGATCTTGTCGGTGGGTTCCATGCCAGGACGCGTCCTTTCGGTGTCGATACCCCGCGGAGATCGTACCGGAAGGGCCCGTGTCGGGGCTGCGACTACGATCCCCGCCGTGTCCGAGGTGCATGACCGGCGTGCGCGCTCGTTCGACGGTGTGGCCGATGCCTACCGGCGGGCGCGGCCGACGTACCCCTCCGCGGCCGTCGCATGGGTGCTCGAGATCGCGCCCGGGCGGAGGGTGGTCGACCTCGCCGCGGGCACCGGCAAGCTGACGCAGGTGCTGGTCTCGGAGGGCGCGGACGTGGTCGCCGTCGAGCCGCTCGACCGGATGCGGGCCGCGCTCGAGCAGACCGTTCCCGGTGTCCGTGCGCTGGCCGGAACGGCCGAGCAGATCCCGCTTCCCGATGCGAGCGCGGACGCGGTGCTCGTCGCCCAGGCGTTCCACTGGTTCGACGCGGCGCGAGCGCTCGCCGAGATCGCGCGGGTCCTGGTTCCGGGCGGGGTCGTGGGCCTGCTCTGGAATCTGCGCGACGACGCGGTGGACTGGGTGGCCGAGTTGACGCGCGCCCTCGGCGGCGCCGGCGACGTACTCACGGGATCGGGCGGACGGTGGATCGACCATCCCCGCTTCGCCGAGGTCGAGCGGGGAGAGTTCCCAAACCCGGAGCCCTTCGATCGCGCCCGCCTGCTCGAGTGGGCACGGTCGACCAGCAGCATCGCGACGCTCGCGCCCGCTGAGCGCAAGGAGGCGCTTGCCCGGATCGGCCGCCTGGCCGACGAGCATCCCGACCTCCGCGGCCGGGAGCGGTTCACGATGCCGTACGTCACGGTCGCGATCCGCGCCCACACCAAACGGCGCTAGCCGCCGTTCAGGTCAACCGAGCGCACGCGGTAGATGCCCTCGAGCGCCCGCAGATGGTCGAGGAGCGGCTGGGCCGGTGCGATGTCGAGCGCCAGTGTCATCACCGCCCGCTCGCCGCTGAAGTTGCGCGAGACGCTCATGTTGGCGATGTTCACCCCCGCCTCACCGAACGCCGTCCCGACCCGGCCGATCACGCCGGGGCGGTCGTCGTTCAGCATGACGACCATATGCCCCGCGAGCTCGATCTCGACCTGGTAGCCCTCCACCTCGACCAGCCATGGGCGGTTCTCGCGGCCGATCGTCGTGCCCGACACGGTCTGGCCGTCGCCGCAGGCCACGCGCACCCGGCTGGTGTAGTCGCCCGGCGAGCGGACGTGCTCCTCCCCCACCGCGATCCCGCGGCTCTCGGCGACGGCACGTGCATTGACCAGGTTCACGGGCTCGTCGGAGCGGGCCGCGAACGCGCCCATCAGCACGGCCGAGGTGACCAGGCGCGTGTCGTGCTCGGCCAGAGCGCCGTCGTACGTGACGTCGATCCGGTCGAGACCGTGCTCGCATAGGCCGGTCGCGAGCCGGCCCAGCTTCGCAGCCAGCGGCAGGAACGGGCCGAGCAGGTCCATCTCCTCGGCCGGCACCTGGGGGATGTTGACCGCGTGCGAGACGAACTCGCCGCGCAGGGCGGCGGCGACCTGCTCGGCCACGATCACACCGGCGCGGTCCTGTGCCTCCTGCGTCGAGGCGCCTAGGTGCGGCGTTACGACCACGTTCGGCAGGTCGAACAGCGGGCCTTCGGTGTACGGCTCCTCGGGGAACACATCGAGCGCGGCGCCGGCCACCTGGCCCGATCGCAGCGCATGGACGAGCGCGTCGAGATCGACCAGATCGCCCCGGGCGGCGTTCACGATGCGGACGCCCGGCTTCATGAGGGCGAGGCGCTCGGCATCGATCAGGTGCCGCGTCTCGGCCGTGAGCGGTGCGTGCAGCGTGATGAAATCGGCCTGCAGCAGCAGGTTCTCGAGCGATGCGGACGTCACCTGGAGCTCCCGGCAGCGGTCGGCCGAGACGAACGGGTCGAACACCACCACGCGCATCCCGAACGCCCGTGCGCGGCTCGCGACCAGTTGGCCGATGCGGCCGAATCCGACGATGCCGAGCACCTTGTCGGCCAGCTCCACGCCGGCGAACTGCTTGCGCTCCCAGCGTCCCTGGGTGAGCGCGGCGTGCGCCTGGGGGATGTTGCGTGCGATCGCGAGCAACAGGCCGAGCGCGTGCTCGGCCGCTGCGACCATGTTGGAACCGGGCGCGTTGGCGACGATGATCCCGCGCCGCGTGGCGGCGGCGACATCGACGTTGTCCACGCCCGTCCCCGCCCGGCCGATCACCTTCAGCCGGTCGGCGTGCTCCAGCAGGTCGGCCGAGACGCTGGTCGCGCTGCGAACGATGAGCGCGTCGTAGGCGCCGATGCGGCCGGCGAGGGCCTCCGGGAGCGGGTGCAGGTCGACGTCGACCTGGAATTGCTCGCGCAGCATCTCGACGCCGGCGGGCGCGATCTCCTCGGTGACAAGGACGCTGCTAGGC
>DATCPV010000299.1:0-2649 GCA_036569885.1 Gaiellales bacterium
AGCTCGCCCTTGTCGACGCCGTCCTCGCGAACGAACTCCACCGGGCTTGAGAGGATACGACGCATCTCCGCCTCGATCCGCTCGAGGTCGTCGGCACCGGGCGGCTGGCGGAACTCGAAGTCGTAGTAGAAGCCGTCGGCGATCGCGGGGCCGATTGCAATCTTGGTGTCCGGCCACAGGTGCAGGACCGCCTGGGCCATCACGTGCGCGGTGGAGTGGCGCAGCACGGCCAGCGCCTCGGGGTCGCGGTCGGTGACGATGCGCACGCTCTCACCGTCGCGTAGGGGCAGGCGCAGGTCGCGCACCTCGC
The DNA here is from genome assembly GCA_036569885.1 of Gaiellales bacterium. Classification (GTDB taxonomy): domain Bacteria; phylum Actinomycetota; class Thermoleophilia; order Gaiellales; family JAICJC01; genus JAICJC01. Next base: position 311 of record DATCPV010000299.1, read on the forward strand.
CGTCGACCTGCACCGCGACTGCGGCCTTGGCCAGGCGCGGTCCCACCGCCTCGGCGGCCTCGAGGCCGCTCGCACCATCCGGGAGATCAAGACCGTTGCCGTCGGGGAGTGTGATCCTCATCGCGCCTGGCAGCATAAACCGCTACGCTCGCGGCGATGACAGCAGTTCTGGCGGCGTTGGCAGTGGCGCTCGTGATCGCCGTCGTTCTGCTCGCCCGAGCCCAGCACGAGCGGCGACGGGCACTCGCGGCCGCCGGGGCAACCGGGGGCGACCTGGCCGAGGTCGTCTCGCGCCGGCTACGGGCCAGCGCCCCGCGGGTGGAGCTGTCGGCCGCCCGTGCCTGGCGCGACGCCGTGATGTCGGCCACGCCCAGCCCGGTGCTGGTGTTCGGGACGGACGGACGCCTGCTGCGCGCAAACGCGCTCGCGCGCCGCGAGGCGCCGAGCGTGCTCGACCTCGATGGCCACCCCGAGCTCGCAACCGCCGTGCGTTCCGCGCTGAAGGGCGCCGCACCGGCCGAGCTCGGCCTGACGGTGTACGAGCCCGAACGGCGCCGCTACCGCGTCCACGTCCAGCCGTTCCGGGGCGAGACCGGTCATCGCTGCGTCGTCGTGCTCGAGGACGAGAGCGCCGAGGCCGACTACCGCGACGCCCGCCGGCTGTTTTCGGCCGGCGTCTCCCACGAGCTGCGCACGCCGCTGCAGCGGATCCTGGGGCTCGTCGAAACCCTCGGCCTCGACCTGGCCGACGACGCCCGCGCCGACCTCATCGCACAGGCCCGTGCCGAGGTCGATGGGATGCGCCGCCTGATCGAGGACATGATCATGCTGGTGCAACTCGAAAGCCACCGGTTCGACGGCAGCGTCGAGGAGACCGAGGTGGCCGAGGCGGTCGAGGCATGCGTGGCCCGCCATGCCGACGCCGCGGCCGAGGCATCGATGTCGCTGGGAATCAGCGCCAATCGCGGGCTTGTCGTGGCGGTGCCGTCACGGCTCGTGGACGCGGTGCTCGACAACCTGGTCGAAAACGCAATCCGCCATGCCGGGGAGGGCGAGCACATCATCGTGCGCGTGCGGGGCCTCTCGGGCGCGGTTGAGCTGGTCGTGCATGACACCGGCGGCCGGATCCCGCCCGAGCACCTCGGCCGGATCTTCGAGCGCTTCCACCGGGTCGAGGACGCCCGCTCGGGGCCGGGCACCGGCCTGGGCCTGGCGATCGTCAAGCACATCGCCGAGGAGTACGGCGGCCGCGCCACCGCCGAGTCGACCCCTGCGGCAGGGACAACCCTGCGGGTGGTGCTGCCGGCGCCGTCCGTGTTCCGTGACTAGCGGGCGAGCGCCTCGAACCGGTAGCCCACTCCGGGGTGCGTCTGGATGTAGGTGTGCGACTCCGACCGCTGGTCGAGTTTCTGGCGCAGCTTGCGCACGCACACGTCCACCGTGCGGTCGCGATACCGGTACGGCGTGCCCCACACCCGCTGCTGCAGCTGGTCGCGGGTGAGCGCCTTGCCGGACTCGCCCGCGAGCACCCACAGCAGCCGGAACTCCGTGCGTGTCAGACCGGCGTCCGTGCCGTCAAGGAGCGCCTGGTGGAGGTCGGCGTCAACCACGAGGCCGGGGGCCTCGACCTTGCCCGAGTCGCGGTCGGACGGCACCATGCCGGAGCGCCGCAGCGCCGCCTCGACCCGCGCAACCAGCTCGCGCATGCCGAACGGCTTTGCGAGGTAGTCGTCGGCGCCGATCCGCAGGCCGTGCACCTTGTCGTGCTCCGAGCCGCGCGCGCTGATCATGATGATCGGGATGGTCGCGCCCTCGGACCGCAGCGCCTCGGTGATCCTCCAGCCATCCTCGCCGGGCAGCATCAGGTCGATCACCGCGACGTCAGGCCGCTCGAATCGCAGCTTGCGCAGCGCCGCGTCGCCGTTGTCGGCCCATTCGACATCCATGCCGGCGCCGCGCAGGTGAGTGGCCATGGCGTTGGCGATGACGCGGTCGTCCTCGGCGATCAGCACCCGTGGCATCGCTGCAAAGGCTAGCGGCGGTTAAAAAGATTCGCCGCCCCGGCTTGCCTTTCGTCCCCCGGTCGAACAGACTTTCGAGTCACCTCTACGGCCCGTCCGCCCGGCTTCGACCTACTCGGCTGCCCTCGGCGGCGCACGGGTAAAGCTAAGGGGTGCCGGCCCCCATTGCAAGCGGGGAATTGCCGCAGTTTGCGGGTATCGGCCAGGGCCGGATTGTGGTTTCCTCGCAAACTGCGAGGTCGACGCCGGGGGGCGCGGTTCGCTTCCAAGGCGGGCGCCTGTTCGCGGGACGCTCTCCTGGATACGCTGCACCACGAG
>DATCPV010000300.1:0-1836 GCA_036569885.1 Gaiellales bacterium
CGCTGGCGACGATCGCCGCCGCCGCGGCGAGCGACTCGCCCGCCTGCAGCACCTGACCAGGCGGCGTACGGCCGACCGGTAGGATCGCGCAATGATCGACCCGACGCTGCGCTGGCAGAACGGCGAGAAGCCCGAGCGCGAGGCGCAGTACGACGCGATCGTCGTCGGAGGCGGGCACAACGGCCTCGTCTGCGCCGCCTACCTCGCCCGCGCCGGCCGGCGGGTGTGCGTTCTCGAGCGGCGCCACCTGCTCGGCGGAGCCTGCGTCACCGAAGAGGTCTGGCCCGGCTACCGCGTCTCGCGCGCGTCATATGTGCTGAGCCTGCTCCAGCCGAAGGTGATCCGCGAGCTGCGCCTGGCCGAGCACGGCCTGCGGGTGCGCGTGTGCGACCCGAGCTGGGGCACCGTCACCGCCGACGGACAGCCGATCGTCTTCTGGGAGGGCGAGCCGGAGCGGACACGGTCCGAGATCGCCGCCGTCTCGAAGGCCGACGCCGCCCGCTGGCCGGAGTGGGAGCGCATGCTCGGGCGGGTCGCCGACGTGCTGCGGCCGCTGCTCCTGATGCAGCCGCCGCCCGGTGATGTCCTGCGAGCGCTGGCCACGGCCGGGAAGACGCTGGGGCTGCGCCGGCGCGACCTGGCCGACACCATGCGACTCATGACCATGTCGGTGGGCGACCTGCTCGACGACTGGTTCGAGAACGACGCCATGAAGGGCAGCTTCGCGTCGAGCGGGGTCGTCGGCGTCTGGGCGGGCCCGCGCACGCCCGGCACCGCCTACAACCTTCTGCACCATTCGGTCGGCGAGGTCAACGGGGTCGCCGGGGCCTGGGGGCAGGTCGAGGGCGGCATGGGCGCCGTCTCCGAGGCGGTCGCGCGGGCGGCTCGAGCCTGGGGCGCCGACATCCGCACCTCGGCCGCAGTCGCGGGCGTCGATGTCGCCGGGGGGCGCGTGCGCGGCGTCACCCTCGAGTCGGGCGAGCGGCTGGAGGCGCCCGTGGTCGCCTCGGCCGTCCACCCGCGCACGCTCGCGCTCGACCTGGTCGGCCGCGAGCACTGGCCGGGCGACGTTGTCCACGACATCGAGCGCTACCGCACCCGCGGCGGGGCGGTCAAGATCAACATGGTCGTGTCGGACCTGCCGCGATGGCGCGGCATCGAGGGGCCTGACCTCGAGCGGGTATGGCGCGACGGCGACTTCGCGGTGTGCCCGTCGATCGAACACCTCGAGCGATCGTGGCAGCACGCGCTGATGGGCGAGATGTCGCCGCAGTGCGGGTACCTGGAGGTGCTGACACCGTCGGCGGGCGACCCGACCCTGATCGACGAGGGGCTGCCGGGGCACGTCATGAGCCTCTACACCCAGTTCGGCCCGCCGCAGCGGGAGATCTGGACCGACGCCACTCGCGAGGCCTACGCCGCCGCCGCGATGGATCTTCTGCGCACGGCCGCCCCGAACATGACCGACGCCGTCATCATGCACCGCGAGGTGCTGGCGCCGCCCGACCTCGAGGACGTGTTCGGGCTGGTCGGCGGCAACATCTTCCACGGCGAGCAGGGCCTGAACCAGCTCGGCCCGCTGCGCCCCACGCCGGCCCTCGCCCGCTACGCAACGCCCATCGCGGGTCTCTACCTGTGCGCATCCGGGTCGCACCCGGGTGGCGGCGTGACCGGGGTGCCCGGCCACAACGCGGCCCGCCGCATCCTTGGCGACGACCCATTGGTCGAACGTCTGCGGCGGAAGCGAACCGCCATCGCCGGGCGGCGTGGATAGATGGTCAGCCCGCGCGGCGGGTGGCGGCGTGAAGCACGCCGACCGCCGCCCAGGCGATCGCG
>DATCPV010000301.1:0-2533 GCA_036569885.1 Gaiellales bacterium
ATGCGCGCGAGCCAGTGGCCGAGGCAGTGGTGTGCGCCGCCCCCGAACCCGAAGTGGGCCCGCCGCTCCACCCTGATGTCAAACGGCTCCTCGCCGACCGCCAGCGGGTCGGTGTTGGCCGGTGGGCTGAGCAGGTGCAGCGTCGTCCCGCGCGGGATCTCGAGTCCCTCGAAGCTGATGTCCTCGACGGCCCGGCGGGTCGTCCAGACGACGGTCGGGTTGAAGCGGATCACCTCCTCGACCGCGTTTGCCGCAAGTTCCGGATGATCCGCGAGGAGCGCCCACTGGCCGGGGTGCTCGACGAAGAGCTGCAGGGCCAGTCCGAGCTGGTTCTTGGTCGTGTCCATCCCGCCAAAGATGATCAGCGCGATCATCGCCCGCAGCTCTGCATGCGTCAACCGGCCCTCGCGGTCGTGCGCGGTCACGAGGCCCGAGATGACGTCGTCGCCGGGGGCGCGCCGGCGCTCCTCGATCAGCTCGTCGCCCAGCCCGTACAGCTTCGCGAGGGCGGCCTCGATCCGCTCGCGGTCCTCCGCGATGGTGATGCCGAACGCGAGGCCGATGTCGGTCGACCAGTGGCTCACGTCCTGCCAGCGGTCCTCGTCCAGGCCGACCAGACGGCACAGCACCCGCGCCGAGTACGGCTCGGCGAACTCCGACACGAACTCGCACTCGCCTCGTTCGGCGAACGCATCGATCAGCTCGCCCGCGAGGTCGCGGAACCCCGGCACCATCCGCTCCATCAGCGACCGGGAGAAGGCCGGGTTGGCGATCCGGCGCAGGCGGCGGTGGTCGTCGCCCTCGACGCTCAGCACGTTCAGCGACCACCAGTCCGCCAAAAGGCCCTCGGTGATGCCATTCTGGGCCGGCCAGGCGAAGCTGCCCTGGCGCAGCCGCCGGTCCTTGAGAAGCGTGCTCGTCTGCTCGTAGCGGAGCACCGCCAGGCCGAAGTTGGTGCGCGCGTACCAGCTGCGCTCGCGGGCGGCCCGCACGGCCGCCGACGAGGCTGAGAAGGCGGGATCCGAGACGTCGAAGTACGGCACGTCGGAGACGGCGGCAGGCGGCTTCGGCACGCCCGCAGGTTCTCACATCCGCGGCGGCCATACGTTCAGGGTGACGACCGCGCCGCTCCCCGCGGTGGCCGAGTGCGGCACCCCGCCCGGGATCAGCACCTGCTGCCCGGGGCCCAGCCGGATCTCGTCGGCCCCGGTGCGAAAGACGATCTCGCCCGACATGACGATGGTGAGCTGATCCTCGGGATGGTGGTGCTCCTCCCACTCCGAGCCGGCGCCGTACCGGTACATGGTCACGGTGAGGTCGCGAGAGACGATCGTGCAGCCCCAGATGCCCGGCCGCATCGCGGCGAACTCGCGTGCCTCCCAGTCGATCACGAGCGGAGTCTTCACCCGCGGCCCAGGATACCCGCGTACCATTTCGAGCAGGATGACAGGAGATGTGCGCAATGCGGCCGCGGCCGCCGGCACGCCGGAGGCATGGGAGCCGCGCGAGGGCGCCTACCGGCGCATCGCCGGCCTCATCGACGCCGACCGCTGCGTGATCCTCGACGGCGGCACCGCCACCGAGCTGCGCGAGGTGGCCGACGACCGGCCCGAGCTGCAGGAGCGCCTGTGGGGCACGGGCGCACTCGTGCGCTCCCCCACCGAGGTGCTGCGGGTGCATCGCACCTACGTCGACGTCGGCTGCGACGTCATCTCGACCGATACGTGGGGCCTGCCGACGGCGGTGCGCGACGAGCGGCCCTCGCTGTGGGAGGCCGACCGGCCCGTGCACTGGATGGACGTCGCCCGCCGCGGCATCGCCCTGGCCCGCCGGGCCGCCGCTGAGGGCGGTCGCGGCGGCGAGTGCGCCATCGCCTTCAGCATCAACGGCGACGTCGACACCCCCGAAGGCGGCGAGACGATCCGCCTGCTCTCCCGCGTCTTCGAGGAGGATCCGCCCGACATCGTGCTGCTCGAGACGCTCTCGCTTGTCCGCGGCTCGACCTATGCCACCGTCGAGCGCCTGCTCGCGACCGGCATCCCGATCTGGCTCAGCTTCCGCCGCTGCCTGCATGGCGTCTGCGGCGTCTACGGCGAGCACTGGGGCGGCCCCGAGGGCGACGCCTTCGGCCGGGCTGCACGCCGGTTCGAGCAGATGGGCATCGCTGCGCTCCTGATCAATTGCATCCCGCCCGACCACGTGGGCGGCATGATCTCGTGGATGCGCGACTTCACCGATCTGCCCCTGGGCGCATACCCGAACCTCGGCTATCTCTCGACCGCCGGCTGGCGCACCGAGGCCGGCGTGGGCGGCGCCGAGTACGCCGAGATGGCGCTGCGCTGGCGGGCGGAGGGTGCGCAGATCATCGGCGGCTGCTGCGGCGTCGGGCCCGAGCACCTGGCCGCCGCGCGGACCGCACTCGAGGGAGTGCCATCCGGCCACATCCGCCCGCGGGAGCTGGCCGTGCCCGTTGACGACCCGACCGTGCCGACCGGCACCCGGGTCGAGCCGTGGACGGACGCGCGCGGCTCGC
>DATCPV010000302.1:0-3883 GCA_036569885.1 Gaiellales bacterium
GCTCACCCCTGCCACCGCCTGGGCGAGCGCATCTGCGGTGATGTCGTAGACGAGCACGAACCGCAGCGTCAGGTTGCGCTGCATGAGCGGCCGCACCGGAACGGCCAGATCGCCGTCGGAGGCGTATGCGACCACCACGCCGTGTTCCGCCAAAACCGCGACGTCGAGCGCGGCGTTTGCCGCCGGGGCGACCTCGATGACGCGGTCGACGCCGTTCGGAGCGGCGGCCAGGATGGCGGCCGCAGCATCCTCGGTGCGGTAGTTCACGACCGTGTGGGCGCCCGCCGCGCGGGCCAGCGCGGCCTTCTCGTCCGAGCTAACCGTGGAGACGATGTGGGCGCCGGCCCGGCGGCCGAGCTCGATCGCGAAGTGGCCGACCGCTCCGGCGCCGCCGGCGACGAGCACGGTCTTCCCGTCGATCGGCCCGTCCGCAAACAGGCAGTGGTCGGCGGTCACCGCGGGGATGCCGAGGCTCGCTCCCAGGTCGAACGAGGCCGAATCGGGCAGCTTCACCGCCTGGTGCTCGGGGACGCAGATCCACTGCGCTGCGGCGCCGTGCTGGCGCTTCTGGGCGGCGAAGTACACCCACACCCGTTGCCCGGCCCGGCCGGGATCGACGCCCGCGCCGACCGCGTCGATCTCGCCGGCGCCGTCTTGGTTCGGCACCAGGTACGGGAACGGCGGCGTGGCTCCTGGCGACCCGGAGCGGCTCTTCCAATCGGTCGGGTTGACCCCCGAGACGCGCATCCGCACCCGCACCTCGCCCGCACCGGGCTCCGGTCGCTCAATCTCGGCCACCCGCAGCACCTCGCCGGCCGGCCCGTACCGGTCATACACCGCCGCGCGCATCGTCTCGCCCATCGCGGGGCGAGTGTCGATGACCCCGCCGGACCTGTCAAGTCGGAATAGGCTTCCGGCGCATGGCCCCGATTGTCTCGCTCGACCAGGCGCTGGCCGAGGTCGTCCACGACGGCGACAGCGTCGCCCTTGAGGGATTCACCCACCTGATCCCGTTTGCGGCCGCGCACGAGCTCATCCGCCAGCGCCGCCGCGACCTGACGCTGATCCGCCTCACTCCCGATCTCGTCTGCGACCAGCTGATCGGGGCCGGCTGCGTGCGCAAGCTGGTCTTCTCGTGGGGCGGGAACCCGGGCGTGGGCTCACTGCACCGTTTTCGCGACGCGGTCGAGCACGGCCACCCGCACCCGCTCGAGATCGACGAGCACAGCCACGCGGGCATGGCCAACCGGTATGTGGCCGGCGCGTCCGGGCTGCCCTTCGGCGTCCTGCGCGGCTACTCGGGCACCGACCTCGTCGGGCACACCGACACGATCCGCCCGATCACGTGCCCGTTCACCGGCGAGCGGCTGACCGCGGTGGCCGCCCTGCGACCCGACGTCGCCGTGGTGCACGCCCAGCGCGCCGACCGGGCCGGCAACGTGCAGCTCTGGGGCATCCTCGGTGTGCAGAAGGAGGCGATCCTGGCGTCCGCGCGGGCGGTCGTGACCGTCGAGGAGATCGTGGACGAGCTCGAGCCGCGCCCCGGAGCCATCGTCATCCCGGCGTGGGTCGTCACGTGCGTCGCGGAGGTGCCGGGAGGCGCCCGGCCGTCGTATGCCCACGGGTACTACGACCGCGACAACGAGGGGTACCGGGCCTGGGATGCGATCAGCCGCGAACGGGCCGCGTTTGCCGCCTGGCTCGAGGACGAGGTCTTCGGCAGGGATGGGGCGGCGGCGTGACCACGGAGAGGGCGGTCCTGCCCGAGGACGTCACGGCCGACGACATGATGACGGTGGCCGCCGCGCGCATGCTCACCGACGGGACGGCGTGCTTCGTCGGCATTGGGCTGCCCAGCATGGCCGCCAACCTGGCTCGGCGCACGCACGCGCCGAACCTCGTGCTGATCTACGAGTCGGGCACGATCGGCGCCAAGCCGGCCGTGCTGCCGCTCTCGATCGGTGACGGCGAGTTGGCCGAGACGGCCGACACCGTCGTGAGCGTGCCCGAGGTCTTCAACTACTGGTTGCAGCCCGGGCGCATCGATGTGGGCTTTCTGGGTGCGGCCCAGATCGACCGCCACGCCAACATCAACACCACGATCATCGGTGGCGACTACGCCCATCCCCGTGTGCGCCTGCCCGGCGCAGGTGGGGCTCCCGAGATCGCCGCGTCATGCGGCGAGGTGGTGGTGATCGTGCGCCAGAGCCTGCGCGCGTTCGTGGAACGGGTCGAGTTCGTGACGTCGGTCGGGTTCGGCGACGGCCCGGGCGATCGCGAGCGCCTCGGCCTCCGCGGCCGCGGGCCGGTCAAGGTGATCACTGACCTGGGCGTGCTCGAGCCCGATCCCGAGACCTGCGAGCTGATCCTGACCCACGTCCATCCCGGTGTCGACCCGGATCGTGCACGCGCCGCCACCGGCTGGCAGCTGCGAGTGGCGGCCGACCTGCACGTGACGTCTCCGCCCACCGCCCCCGAGCTGCGCGCGCTGCGCCTGCTCGTACCCGCGAAGGGGAGCTGACCGGCCGATGCCAAACGGGGTCTTCGTCTACGACGCCGTGCGCACGCCCATCGGCCGCCACGGCGGTGGCCTCGCCGAGATCCGGCCCGACGACCTGGCGGCCGGTGTGGTGCGGGCGCTGGTCGACCGCAGTCCCGGGCTCGACCCGGCGGCGATCGACGACGTCTACCTTGGTGACGCCAACGGGGCCGGCGAGGACAATCGCGACGTCGCCCGCATGGCCGTCCTGCTCGCGGGCCTGCCGACCAGCGTTCCCGGCGCCACGATCAACCGCCTGTGCGGATCGGGCCTCGAGGCGGTCATCGCCGCGAGCCGCGCGGTCGAGGTCGGCGATGCGTCGCTCGTGTTGGCCGGTGGCGTCGAGTCGATGACACGGGCTCCGTGGGTGCTGCTCAAGCCCGACCGCCCCTTCTCCCGCGGCCACGAGACGCTGCACTCGAGCACGCTCGGATGGCGGATGGTGAATCCGGCGATGCCCGAACGGTGGACGGTGTCGCTCGGCGAGAGCGCCGAGATCCTGGCCGACCGCTACTCGATCTCGCGCGAGGCGCAGGACGTCTTCGCCCTGCGCAGCCATCGCCTCGCCGCCGCGGCGTGGGACGCGGGCCGGTTCGGTGCCGAGATCGTGCCCGTCGCCGGCTCCGAGGTCGAGCGCGACGAGAGCATCCGGCCCGACAGCTCGCTCGAGGCGCTGGCCAAGCTGCGACCGGTGTTCCGGGCCGGGGGCACGGTCACCGCGGGCAACTCCTCGCCGCTCAGCGACGGCGCGGCGGCGCTCTTCATCGGCGACGAACGCGCCGCGGCGACGCTCGGCCGTGAGCCCATTGCCCGCATCGTCTCCCGCGGCGGCGCCGGAGTCGACCCCGACGTGTTCGGGATCGCCCCTGTCGGCGCCGCCCGCATGGCTCTTGGCCGGGCTGGGATCGGGCTCGGCGATCTCACCGTTGTCGAGCTGAACGAGGCTTTCGCGTCACAATCGCTGGCCTGCCTGGCCGAGTGGCCCGATCTCGACCCCGAGCTCGTGAATCCCAACGGCGGCGCGATCGCGATCGGGCATCCGCTGGGCTGCTCGGGCGCGCGCATCCTCGGCTCGCTTGCGCACGAGCTTCGCCGCCGCGGCGGTGGGCGCGGCCTGGCGGCCATCTGCATCGGCGTCGGCCAGGGCCTGGCCATGGTGCTCGAGGCATGAACTTCTGCAGCGTCCATCACACGCTCGAGGGCCCGGCCTCCGGTGCCCCCGTCGTGCTGTCCAACTCCCTCGGCACGACGATGCGGATGTGGGACGCTCAGGCGGCCGCGCTCGCCCGCACCCGGCTGGTGCTGCGCTACGACACCCGCGGGCACGGGCACTCGCCCGTGCCC
>DATCPV010000303.1:0-9862 GCA_036569885.1 Gaiellales bacterium
GACTTGTTGCCCACGGTCTTGTCGTCCCAGACACGCTCCTTGTTGGGCGCCGAGTTGGCCGGTACGAGATGGGTGCCGCCGATGCCGGTGGCGTACTGCTGCGCGGCGGGGTCGTCGACCTGGAAGCCGTTGAACCCGAGCCGGAAGCAGTCCGACGAGCCGGAGTCGCCGGATGCGGCGAAGAACGAGATCCCCTTGACCGCGATCAGCTGCAGCACCGCGTTGGTCGCGGCCTCGCTCGACTTGAGCTCGCCCGCCTCGCAGATGCCCCAGCTGTCCGAGATGATGTGGATGCCGTTGGCGGTGCTGGTGGCGAGGATCTTGTCGAGCATGCCCGCCATGGTGCCCGAGCCGGGCGCGACGTAGGTCCAGATGTGGTTGAGGCCGGGCGCCTGCGAGGCGACGACCTCCTGGTCGAGGGCGACCTCGTCGCCGCCGCCGGTGCTGGTGTTGCCGAGGCCGACGTTGACCTTCGAGACCGGAACGCTGATGCCGTAGCAGCTCTGGAACGTCAGCTGGTCGCCGTTGGCATAACCCGAGAACTCGACCAGGCCGACGGCCTCACCCGTGCCGACGTCGCCCGCGGTCAGGAGCGGCTGGGAGTTGTAGGCGCTGGGGTCGGCTAGGTCGGCCGGCTGCAGGCTGCCGGGATTCGTGGTCTGCTCGTTGTCCGAGCCCGTGCAGCCGCTGAGCGGTGCCAGGTTCGGCTTGAGCTTCGGCGTGACGTGGTGCAGCCCGGCCGGATGCTCGAGCGGAAGGGTGTTCAGGCCGTCAACGGTGATCACCCGCGGCGCCAGCGCAGCCGGCACGTGGATCGCGCCGGCGGGGGCCCGGTAGGTGGTGCCGTCGGCCAGGCGGTAGTTTTGGAGCGACACGCCGAAGGCGCGCTCGGCCTGGGCGGCGGTGCCGGTGAAGGATTGCGTGAGGACGCCTGCTCCGGCCGGCCGGAACCCGCGGGCGTGCATGTAGGCGGCGACCAGTGCGCGCACGGCGGGCGCCGGGCGGAAGAGCCGGTTGATGACCTTCTGGGAGAGGCCGGTGCGGCCGCTCGAGTGCGCCGCCATCTTCGCCAGGAGGCCCGCATGCGACGGTCGCAGCACGAACTCCACCCGCACGGACGCGGTGGCGGAGGTGTGCCCGAGCAGTGTCGAGTGCGCCACCGACGGCAGCACCGACCCGGCCAGCGTGGCCGTCGGCGCCGGCGCCGCGGCGACCGCGGCGAGTGGTGGGGCGGCGGCGCAGACCGCCACTGCGCACGCGGAGACGAGCAGCTTGAGGGAAGGTCTCACGAGGGACTCCGATCGATCGAGGGCGCACGGCGGAGAATACGCGACCTTGCGTCCGAAGCAACTTTCGCGGCCGGTCAGTTTTCAGCGAACAGGTGGCGGCTGACGGCGGCCAGTCCCTCGAGGTCGTGCACGTCGTGCTCGAGCAACGGCACCTCGATGACGGCGTCGGCGCCCAGCCGCTGCTCCAGCCGGCCGATGTTCTCGCGGTCGCGGTCGGCGAGCAGCTGGAAATCGAGCAGGTTCCCGGCCGCCCGGCCGGCGGTCGCATCCGGCACGCCCGCCTCGCGCAGCGCCTTTGCGGCCCGGGCGCGCAGGCGGCTGCGCCCGCCACCCACGTAGTCGGGGTGCACCTTGTTCACGACCACGCCGCCGAAGGGCAGGTCGCGCTCCCGCAGCGCCCGCCAGAAGAAGTCGGCCTCGGTCATCGGCTCGGGCAGGGGCACCGTCACGAGCACGAACGTGGTCTCGGCCGAGGCCAGGAGCCGGGCCACCTCGTCGGCGCGGCGCTGGAAGCCGCCGTACATGCCGTCGAAGCTCGACAGGAACTCCGACATGTCCGCCAGGAGCGTCACGCCCGTCAGCCGCTCGATCGCTCCCAGCGCGAGGTTCGGGCCGGCGCCGAGGGCGCGCAGGCCCAGCCGCCCGGCCCGCACCCCCGGCCGCACAAGCAGCCGCAGCGCCCGGCCGTCCACGAACCGGGTCACCCGGCCCGGCGCCTCGAGGAAGTCGAGCGCGTGCCGCGACGGCGGCGTGTCGAGCACGATCAGGTCGTAGCGCCCGCTCGACCACACCTCGTACAGCCGCTCCATCGCCATGTACTCGTGCGAGCCCGCGACCGCCCCCGCGAGCTGCTGGTAGATGTGGTTTCGCAGGATCCGCTCGGCGGCCTCGGGTGAGGGCGCCTGCTCGCGGACGAGCGCGTCGAACGTAGCCCGGGCGTCCAGCATGGCGGCGTGCAGGCTGCCCGGCCCGGCCATCCCGTGGGCGGCGAGGTCGACCGGGTGCTCGGCGTCGTCGGTCTCGGGCAGGCCGAGCGCGCCGGCCAGGCGCCGGGCCGGGTCGATCGTCAGCACGAGCACGCGGCGGCCGCGCTCCGCCATCCCCGCGGCGAGGGCCGCGGCGGTGGTCGTCTTGCCGACACCGCCGGCGCCGGCACACACCACGACCCTGGTGCCCGCCAGGAGCTGCGCCATGTTCACAGCCCGGCCAGCCTCTCGCCGAGCCCGGCCACGGCCGCGACATCGAGCCGCGGCGCGAACAGGAACGGCAGCTCGGCCAGGCACGCGTCCAGCCGCGAGAGCTGCTCACGCTGGTCGGCGGCGCGGGCGATCCGGGCGCGGGCGGCCGCGGCCGCAGCGGCCGCGTCACCGGAGCCGCGCAGGGGCTCGAGCGCCGCCGCGTCACCCGCGTCGAACAGGGGCTCGATGACCGCGTTTGCGATCACGCCGGCAAACGGCACGCGGTCGCTCGAGATGTCGGCGATCGCCTCGAGCGTCTCGGTCACCGGCAGCTCCTCGGCGGTCGTCACGAGGACGACCGCGGTGCGGACGGGGTCCTCCAGGAACTCCGCCACCCAGACCGCGCGGGCGTGCACCGGCCCCACCCGGGCGACGCGGGTGAACGTGCGCGGCACCTTCAGGAACCCGAGGCCGTGCCCGGTCGCGGGCGCGTCGACCACCGCCAGGTCGTGGCGGCCGTGCTCGAGCAGCTGCCGGATCTTGGCGAGGGTGACAAGCTCGCGCAGTCCCGGAGCGGCCGCGGTCACGTGCCCGAAGGCGCCGTTTGCGACCATGCGCTCGACCACCACGCGCACCTTGAGCTGGCTGACCAGGTACTCCTCGAGCGCCTTTTGAGGATCGATCGAGAAGGCGTCCAGGCCCGGATAGACGGGCGTGGCGTGGTAGCCGATCGGGCCGCCCTGGTCGAACAGGAGCGACATCCGCTCCTGCGAGGCGACCTCGATCAGGAGCGTCCGCAGCCCGCGTCCGGCCGACGCCATGCCGATCGCCGCCGAGACGGTCGACTTGCCCACCCCGCCCTTTCCCGACACGATCACAAGCCGCTTCGAGTAGAGCGACATGGGCGCGAGCATAGTCTGCGCCAAACGGGGTCAGACCCCTTTTGGCGCGCATATCCTCGACCCATGATTTCAGACGACCCGCTGCGCCAGATCGAGGCCCGCAGCTACCAGCGCCGGCGGCGCCGGATTGGCCTCGCCTCGACGGTGGTCGACCTGGTCGCGCTGGTGGCGATCGTCGCGGCCACGCCGTCGGTGGGCGGGGTCTGGGCGGTGCTCCTGCTCGTGGTCGGCCTGCCGCTCCTGGGACTTCCCTTCGGCCTCGCCGGCTACCGGCTCTCCCGCGCTCACGGCCTGTCGCGCCAGACGACCGCCGGCTGGGCGGCCGACCGGGCCAAGGGGGCGGGCATCGGCCTCGTGCTGGGGGTCGCCGGGGGCGCGGCGGTGCTCGGAATCCAGCGCGTCGCGGGCGGCTGGTGGCCGCTGCCCGTGTGGCTGGCGGTGGTCGCGTTCAGCGCGCTGCTGGCCGCGCTCTGGCCCGTGCTGCTCCTGCCGCTCTTCCTGCGCAGCGAGCAGCTCGCGTCGGGCCGGCTTGCCGACGAGCTCTGGGAAACAGCCCGCCGCGGGCACGTGCACGTGCGTGAGCTGCGGCTGCTGAAGATGGGCGAGAAGACCGCCGCGTCAAACGCGATGGTCGCGGGCCTGGGGCCGACCGTGCGCATCTACGTCTCCGACACGCTCGCCGAGCCGGCGGCCGGCGAGGACGAGGACGGTGCCCTGGCCCGCACCCGGGTCGTGCTCGCCCACGAGCTCGGCCATCACGTCCACCACGACATGTGGCGGCTCATGGCCGTCTCGGCCGCCACGATCGCGGCCGGAGTCGCCGGCGCCTGGGCGGGCATCGAGCTGCTGGCGCCCCACGGCACCGGCCACCTCTCGACGCTCCCCGCCGCGGTGCTCGGGTTCTCGATCGCCTCGGCGGTGGTGTCTCCCGCGGCGGCCGCGTACTCGCGCCGGCGCGAGCGGGCGGCCGACGCCTACGCCGCCGCGCTGGCGGGCGAGGGGGAGACGTTCGCGCGGGCCCTCGAGCGGCTGGTCGCGGGCAACCTGAGCGAGCTCGAACCGCCCCGGATCCACCATCTGCTGACATCGTCGCACCCGACGCCGGCCGAGCGAATCCGGGTTGCGCGCCTCGGCGGACGCGTTCCGGCCGCGTGAAAACGCGCGTTCTCGGGCAGGATTACACTTGTTCCAGGCGAACAGCGGCCTGATGCGTAATGTCACACTCACCTCGTACCCCGATTTGGAGCCCGAATCCACCCCCCGCCTGCGCGCGGTCAAAGGAAGTGACCCATTGGGTCAAGTGATCGCGTTCGCGAACCAGAAGGGCGGCGTGGCGAAGACCACCTCCACCCTCAACCTGGGTGTCGCGCTGGCGGAGCGGGGCAAGCGCGTCCTCGCCGTCGATCTCGATCCCCAGAGCAACCTGACCATGAGCCAGGGTCTCGACCCCGAGGATCTCGAGCGGTCGATGTTCGACGTGCTCGTGCACAAGGTGCCGATCGAGGAGATCATCGTCAGCTGCGAGATCGACCTGGCCGTGTCCAGCATCGACCTGGCCGGCGCCGAGCTCGCGATGTCGTCGATGATCGGGCGCGAGCGGGCGCTGCAGAAGGCGCTTCTGCCGATGCGCAGCAACTACGACTACATCCTGATCGACACTCCGCCGTCGCTCGGCCTCCTGACCATCAACGCGCTCACGGCCGCCGACGGCGTGATCGTGCCGGTGCAGTGCGAGTACCTGTCGCTGCGCGGGCTGATCCAGCTCGAGAACACGCTCGCGATGATCCGCGAGAACCTGAACCCCGATGTGCGCATCAAGGGCATCCTGGCGACCATGTTCGACGGTCGCACGCTGCACGCGCGCGAGGCGGTCGAGATCCTGACCGAGAACTTCGGGCCGCTGATGTTCGACACGCGGATCCGCAAGACGGTTCGCTACGCCGAGGCGCCGGTCAAGGGCACATCGGTGCTCAAGTACGACTCCAACGGGAACGCGGCCAAGGCCTATCGCGACCTGGCCGGGGAGGTGCTCCGGAATGGCAAAGCGCCATAGCATGCGGGACGGCCCGCTGGCCGCGCTGTTCAAGGCGACCGAGCGGCAGGAGACGGGCGACCTGCCCGCCGAGGACGAGGACGACACCGCCGTGCGGCTGCCGGCGCCGCGGGTGGTCGATCTTGGGCCGGCCGACGACGAGTTCGGCGCGGCGCCGGTGCCGACGGCGTCCAGCTCGCCCTACCTCGCGGTCATCCGCGTGGTCGGGGTCGGCGGCGGCGGCTGCAACGCCGTCAACCGCATGGTGGATGCCGACATTGGCGGCGTCGAGTTCATCGCCGTCAACACCGACCTGCAGCAGATGCAGATGTCCGACGCGACCGTGCAGATCCATATCGGCCGCGAGCGCACCCAGGGTCTGGGATCGGGTGCCGACCCGGACGTCGGCCGGGAGGCGGCGGAAGATTCCTACGACCGCATAAAGACCGCGCTGCGCGGGTCGGACATGGTGTTCGTCACGGCCGGCGAGGGCGGCGGCACGGGCACCGGTGCGGCTCCCGTCGTCGCCAGGATCGCGCGCGAGGTGGGGGCGCTGACGGTTGCGATCGTCACGTCGCCGTTCGGCTTCGAGGGCAACCGCCGCCGCACGCAGGCGATCTCCGGCGTGCGCGAGCTGCGCGAGGCGGCCGACACCCTGATCGTCATCCCGAACGACCGGCTCCTGGACGTGCTCGACAAGGGCACGAGCCTGGTCGAGGCGTTCCGCGTTGCCGACGACGTGCTGCGCCAGGGCGTCCAGGGGATCTGCGACCTGATCACGCTTCCCGGCCTCATCAACCTCGACTTCGCCGACGTGCGCACGATCATGTCCGGCGCCGGCAGCGCGATGATGGGCATCGGCATGGCCACGGGCGCGCACCGCGCCAACGAGGCGGCCACTCACGCCATCAAGAGCCCGCTGATCGACCATGAGGTGAAGGCGGCGCGAGGGATCCTGCTGGCCATCTCGGGCGGCAGCGACCTGGCGCTGCACGAGGTCAACGAGGCCGCCGAGGTCGTGCGTGCCGCGGCCGACGACGACACGACGATCATCTTCGGCGCAACCGTGGACGAGCGCCTGGCCGGCCAGCTGTGGGTGACCGTGGTCGCGACGGGCTTCCCGCTGCCGGGCGATGCGCCCCGAAGAGGCGTCCGGCCGGACCGGGAGCGCGCCGAGGCGCCGCCGCGGCGCGAGCCCGAGGACTTCACGCTCGAGCCGCCCAGCTTCCTCTCTTAACCCGGCTGTTCGATCCGTCTGGCGACGTGGAGGACGGCGCCCCAGTGCCGCCGCACGAGCCCGTCGGGCCGCAGCGCGAGCCGGCGGCGGATCTCCGCGTACAGGCGCTCCCGCTGCCACGGCGCCATCGCCATGTGGCCCGAGAACGTCTCGAGCAGGTCGATGTAGCGCTCGGCGTCGTAGGTGAGCTGCCAGTCGAACTGCGTCACCGAGACGAGCTCGAAGAGGCCGCTTGCCAGGATCTCGCCCCGGTCGTCTCCGATGTCGCGCGGCTGCGGCCAGACCCGGGGGCCGAGCGACTCGCCGATCTCGTCGTAGATCGTCTGGATCTCCTCGAAGAACGGGTCCCCGGTGGGCGGGAGCACGTGCATCGCCGTCCAGAACGCGAGGTGGCCGCCCGACCGCAGGACGTCCCAGGCCCTGCGATACCGCACCGCCGGATCGACCCAGTGCCACGAGGTGGCCGCCACCACCGCCGCGTACGGAGTGGCGTCCGGCGGCCGCCACGACTCGAAGTCCGCCTGGAGGATCTCGACGCCGGTGAACCCGGCCAGGTTGCGGCGGGCGGCCTCCACGAGCGCCGGCCCGAGCTCGATGCAGGTGACCCGCAGCCCACGGGCCGCGAGCGGCCGGGTCGCCTTGCCCGAGGCGCACCCGACCTCGAGCACGCGGTCGCCCTCATGGAGGCCGGTGCGGCGGCAGAGCTCGTCGAACAGCGCCTCGGGATACTCGGGTCGCGCTCGGTCGTACCGGTCGGCGGCCGCATTGAAGGTCACCCGCAGCGTCTCGCGCTCGTCCGTCACGGCTGGATTCTCCTTCCTCCGGCGGCTGTTTGCGTACCATTGGCGCATGAGGGCGGCCGCCGCAGCCGGACACGAGGTGACCGCACGCACGGCCGCGGACGTGCTCGAGCGGGGCGGGAACGCCGTTGACGCGACCGTCGCGGCGGCGGCCATGTCATGGGCGGCCGAGCCGGGCCTGATCAGCCCGTGCGGCGGCGGCTTCCTGCTCGTGCGCCCCGCCCGGACACGCAAGCTCCACCTGCTCGACGCGTTCACCACGATCCCCGGCCGCGATCTGGGCGCCGACCGGGCGTTGGTGGAGTTCGACCGGGTCGAGGTGCCGTTCGACGAGCGGACCACGCAGGTGTTCCAGATCGGCGCTGCGCCATTCGCGGTTCCGGGTGTCATCGCCGGGCTCGCCACGGTGCACGGACGGTTCGGCTCGCAGCCGTGGCACGATCTCCTGATGCCGGCGGCGGCCGCGGCGAACGCCGGCGTGGCCACCACCAGCGGCCAGCAGGCGGTGCTGCGGGCGATCCAGGTGGTGCTCGAGCACACGCCCGAGGCGCGGGCGGTGTTCGCGCCCGAGGGGCGGTTCGTGCGTGAGGGCGAGCGCGTGCGCCAGGCCGACCTGGCGGGCACGATCGAGCGGCTCGCCGAGCTCGGCGCGCGCGACTTCTACGACGGCGGCCTGGCGACCGCGATGGTCGACCACCAGGCGGTCACGGGTGGGCGGCTGACGATGGCCGACCTGGCCGGCTACCGGGCGGTGTGGCGGCGGCCGCTGCGGGTGCCCTACCACGGTGGCCGCGAGATCGTGACCAATCCGCCGCCGTCGTCGGGGGGTGTCCTGATCGCCCACATGCTGTCGGTGCTGCGCGGCGTGCCCGGGCCGCTCCCTCCCGGCCGCGCCCGCACCCTGCGCGCCTACGCCGAGGCGATGCGGGCGGCGGCGCGGATGCGCGACCGCCGCTTCGAGCAGCTGCTCCATCGCGGCGGCCTGTCCCGGCACATGCTGGCCGACGAGGCGGTCGCCCGCGGCCGCGCGGCCGTCGAAGCCGCACTCGAGGGGGAGCCGTCGGTGGCTCCGGCGCTCTCGTCAGACCACGGCACGACGCATATCTCGGTGGTGGACGCCGACGGCAATGCCTGCGCGTTCACCTCGTCGAATGGCTGCCATTCCGGCGTGATCGTCCCCGGCACCGGCCTGCACCTGAACAACATGATGGGCGAGGAAGACCTCGCCGCCGGCCGCGGGATGCCGCCGGGGACGCGCCTGACGAGCATGCAGTCGCCGACCATGGTGGTCGGTCCGGGCGGGATCGAGCTCGTCGTCGGCTCGAGCGGCTCCAACCGGCTGCGCTCGGCGGTCATGCAGGTCGCCATCAACACGATCGACCACGGCATGAGCGCGGCCGAGGCGATCAACCACCCGCGCGTCCACGTCGAGGGAGGCCGGCTCGACTGCGAGGGCGGCTTCGACCCGGTCGAGATCGATGCGCTGGAGCAGTGGGGCGAGAACGTCAACCGCTTCCAGGGCCTCAACCTGTACTTCGGCGGCGCGAACGCGGTGCTGATCCGCTCGGGCCGCACCGACGCCGCCGGAGACCCCCGCCGCGGCGGCGCCGGCATCGTGGTCGACTCGTAACGGAAGCCGCAGGTACGGGATACGGCGACCGTTGCGGTGCCTGGCACCGTAACGCCGGCTGTCACAGAATCGCCGGACAGAGCGAAGATGTGGTGGAAGCGCCGCGCCACGGAGACCAAACGACTCCGACGATCCCGACCGGACCACCTGAGCGCGCCTGCGTTCGTCGCCCTCTATGACGCGCACTCCGAACCGCTCCTGAGGTATTTCGCGCAGCGCACGCTCGACCCCGAGGTTGCATTCGACCTGACGGCCGAGACATTCGCCGAGGCATTCGCGTCGCGGTCGCGGTTCGATCCGCAGCGGGGCGACGAGGCGGCGTGGTTGTACGGAATCGCCCGCCATGAGCTCGGCTCCTACTTGCGCCGGCGGCGGGTCGAGCGGCGAGCACGGGAGCGGCTGGACATTCCGCCGCTCGCCCTGTCCGGGAGCGACTTCGAGCGGATCGAGGCGCTGATCGACTTCGCTGCAGTGGGTCGTCAAGTGCGATCCGTCCTCCAAGACCTTCCGCCGGAGCAGCGAGAGGCGGTCGTCTACCGCGTTATCGACGACCTCTCGTACGAACAGATCGCCGAACGGATCGGCTGCACGCAGGACGCCGCCCGTGCACGCGTCAGCCGGGGCCTGCGAGTGCTGGCGCGAACGCTGATCCTGCCGGACGGCGATTCCCGAGGAGTAGGAGCCCAACCATGAGCACGATCGAGTCCCTCGACCGGCTGCGAAACGAGTTCGTTCGCCTCGCAGAGGCCGACGGTCACGCAACCGACCAACCACGTCAGCGCCGAACCCATCTC
>DATCPV010000304.1:0-2664 GCA_036569885.1 Gaiellales bacterium
CCCTAAGGAGAGGACGCAGAGCAGGTGGCCGGCCGGGATCTTCGTCGCCGAGCCCGGTGCCGGCAGCCTCTGGCTGCTCGACTTCGGCGGCACCCGGGCGTGGCGGATCGCCCCCAGTGCTCCGTAGAATGGGGTTGTGAGCTCGGCGGCGGCAGGCGGCCTGGACTGGAGGATCTCGGGGACGTATCTCGAGGTGTGCAACTGCGATGCGATCTGCCCCTGCCGGCGCATCGACGGCGAGCAGGGCGGCCGCTCGACGTACGGAGTGTGCACCGGCGTTCTGTCATGGCGGATCGTCGCGGGCACGATCGGCGACGTCGACGTCTCGTCGCTCGGCGTGGTGCTCGTGTCGCGGTACAGCGATGACGAGGCCGGCTCCCCGTGGAGCTGGGTGCTGCACCTCGACGAGCGCGCCGATGCCGCGCAGCGCGCCGCTCTCGAGGACATCTTCACCGGGCGGCTGGCCGGGACGCCCCTCAGCCAGTTTCCGTGGGCGTTCAAGGAGAGCCATCTGCTCGCGGTCATTCCCAGCCGGATCCAGATCGATCACACGCCGGGCCGGGGCTGGTTGCGCGCTGGAGGGTCGGTCAGCGTGCGGATCGAGCGGCCGTTCGAGACGCAGAGCCCGGTGTCGTGCATCATCCCCGGCCACGATCGCACCGGCCGCGAGGTCGTCGCCGAGCAGCTCCACGTCGACGACGAGTACTTCAGCATGGACTACTCCGGGCGCTGCGGGTACGAGGCGACGTTCGAGTACGCCGGGCGCCCGTAGGTCACGGCTGCGCGCACCTCCGCTGGGGCGTCGGCCGCCAGCTCGGCATCGGTGACGACTCCCAGGGCGGAGTTGTACGCGGTGAAGGCGAGCCGGAAGACGGCCAGCATCGTGGCCTCGGCGATCTCGCGGTCGTCGAGACCCGCCGCCCGCAGCTCGCTCACGTCCGCCTCGACGCTCGCGTTGGGATCGCGCGCGACCAGCGCCGACCACCGCGCCAGCGCCCGTTCGCGCTCGCTCAGCCCCTCGTTCTCTCCACGCAGCACGCTGGCGGCGACGGCGGGATCACGCTGCGCGGCCAGCTTCTCGCCCCACGCGAGTGAGCAGGCCGGGTCCTGACGCGCCGCCGCGACGGCCGCGTTCACAACGGCGACCTCGGCGGGCGAGAGCGTGCTCGATCCGGCGGCCAGCTTGCGGGCCGTGAAGAACGCGTTGGTCACGTCCTGGCGCCAGGCCCAGGCGTGGGCGTAGTTCATGACGTGCCCGGCGTCCTGCTCGCTGGCGGCGTAGGCGGCCTCGACGGCCGCATCGATCTCTGGTTCGTTCAGGAACATCTCTGCACCGTCCGTGGTCGATGGCGACGAGGCCAAAGCATCGCACGCCGGCCGCCGGTCAGGGCTGACCTATACCAATATGGTCAGATACGTCATTTCTATTGACTTTGCGCCGCGAATGGTCTACACCTCTACGATGCGTTACGACGTGGTCATCGTCGGCGGCGGCGTGGTCGGATGCGCCATCGCGTGGCGGCTCTCGTTCACGACGGCGTCGGTCGCCCTGATCGAGGCGGCCCACGACGTGGGGGAGGGGGCGTCGAAGGGCAACACCGGCATCGCCACGTGCGGCGCCGACTGCGTGCCGGACACCCTGGAGGCCGAGCTCGTGACGCGGTCGAGCCCCGACTGGGAGGCGTTGTGCCGGTCGCTCGACACGCCCTGGCGGCGGATGGGCACCCTGGCGGTGGCGGTCACCGAGGACGAGGAGCGCGGGCTCGAGCACGTGCAGAAGCAGGCGCGGCACAACGGCTGCGAGGCCGAGCTCGTCTCGGGCGACGCGGTGCGGTCGCTGGAGCCGCTCGTCGCGCCCGCCGCCCGAGCGGCGGTCCACATCCCGCAGGACGGCATCATCGATTCGCTGCGCCTGACCGTCGGCTACGCCGAGCTGGCCGCTCGAAACGGGGTCGACGTGCTCACGTCGGCCCGGGTGACGGGCTTCGACCTTGACGATGGCCGGATCGCCGGAGTGCAGACCGCCCGGGGCCGGGTCGGCGCCGGATACGTCGTGAACGCCGCCGGCGTCGAGGCCGGCCGCGTGTCCGCGCTGGCCGGTGGAGACGAGTTTCGGATGTGGCCGCGGCAGGGGCAGTACTGGTTGCTCGACCGCGAGCTCGGACGCCGGTTCTCAAAAATCGTCGGCGGGGTGCCGACCCCGGTGACGCGCGGCATCTATTGCGTGCCCACCACCAACAGCTCGCTCCTGCTCGGCCCGACCGCCGTCGACACCGACTATCCCGGGAGCAGGGCCGTCGATGCGTCCACCCTCGACGGCGTGTTCGCGGCCGCCGAGCGGCTGGTGCCGGCGGTGCGCCGCGACCTCGCCATCAAGACGTTTGCCGCCAACCGGCCTGCCGCCGATCCCGTCTACCGGATCGAGGCTGACTCCGGCGTGGCGAACCTGGTGCACGCGGCCGGGATCCGCTCGACCGGCGTATCGTCGTCGCCGGCCACGGCGGAGCGGGTGCACGACCTGCTCGCCGCCGCCGGCGCACCGGTGCTCGATGACGATGCGTCCGCGATGGACGCGCTCGAGCCGGTGCCGCGGCTCTTGGGACACTCCGATCCGGCCGCCCTGGTGGCCGCCGACTCCCGCTACGGCCAGGTCGTGTGCGCATG
>DATCPV010000305.1:0-3528 GCA_036569885.1 Gaiellales bacterium
ATCTGGTTTGTGCCCTCGTAGATCTGCGTGATCTTGGCGTCGCGCATCATCCGCTCGACGGGGAACTCCTGGATGTAGCCGTACCCGCCCAGGATCTGGACGGCGTCGGTGGTCACACGCATCGCGGCATCCGAGGCGGCCAGCTTGCACATCGCCGAGAACTTGGTCAGCTCGGGGCCCTCGACGCCGGCGTCGAGCATCGCCCCGACCCGGTGGACGAGTCCGCGGGCCGCCTCGAGCGACGTCGCCATGTCCGCCAGCATGAACTGGATCCCCTGCTGGTCCGAGATCGGCTTTCCAAAGGCGACCCGCTCGGTGGCGTAGCGCGCGGCGTAGTCGAGCGCAGCCTGGCCGATGCCGAGCGCCTGGGCGGCGATGCCCGGCCGGGAGCGGTCGAGCACGCGCATCGCCAGGCGGAAGCCCTCGCCCTCGCGGCCGACCAGGCGGTCGGCCGGGATCCGGCACGAGTCGAGCAGGAGCTCACCGGTGGTCGACCCCTTGATGCCCATCTTGGGCTCGATCCGGCCGATGCCGAAGCCGGGGTCGTCGGCCTCCACGACGAACGCGCAGATACCCTCCTCGGAGCGGGCGAAGACGATGTAGGTGTGGGCGACGCCGGCATTGGTGATGAACCGCTTGACGCCGTCGAGCACCCACTCGTCGCCCTCGCGGGCCGCGCGGGTCGCGAGCGCGGCCGCATCCGAGCCCGCACCCGGCTCGGTCAGGGCATAGGCCGCGATCCACTCGCCGCTCGCCCACCGCGGCAGGTAGCGCTGCTTCTGCTCGTCGGTTCCCGAGAGCAGCACGGGCAGCCCGCCGAGAGCCTGCACCGACAGGATCAGGCCGACGGTGGCATCGGCCCACGAGAGCTCCTCGACCGCCTGCAGGTGCGTGAGCGTGCCGGTGCCCGTGCCGCCGTACTCCTCGGGGAAGGCGAGCGCGAACACCTCGTTCTGGCGCATCAGCTCGACCGCGTCCCACGGGAACTCGGCCGAGTGGTCGACCTCGGCCGCCCGCGGGGCGATGTGCTCGCGGGCGAGCGTGCGCACCGCGTCCACCAGCATCCGGCGGTCGTCGGTCAGCGGGTGCAGGTGGCCGGTGTCAGTCACGCACGATCAGCTCCTCGGGTGCCGTGGTCAGCGTCTCGAAGCCCGACGCGGTGACGGCGTACATGTTCTCGATGCCGACCGCCCCGCGGCCGGGGAAGACGAACTTTGGCTCGATCGCGACCACATTGCCCTCCTCGAGCGGCTGATCGAATCCCGGCGCGAGGATGGGGAGCTCGTCGATCTCCATGCCCACGCCGTGGCCCAGGAACCGTACCCGCTCGGCGCCCGCGCCCATGAAGTGCTCGGCCAGGCCGGCGGCGGCGGCCATCTCCTCGGCGGCCGCATACAGCGCCGAGGGCACGGCGCCCGGCCGCAGCGCGCCCTCCGCCGCGCGCAGGATGGCGACGGCCGCGTCGTAGGCGGCGGCCATGTCGGCGGCGGGCGGCCCGACCGCGAAGGTGCGCGTCTGGTCGGACAGCCAGCCCTCGTGCCCACCCACCAGATCGGCGATGACCGTGTCGCCGCGGGCGAGGACGTGGCCGTCGGGCCCCTTGCCGACCGCCGGGTTCGGGCCCGGGCCGCAGAGCGGCGAGTCGGAGTAGCCCGGCACCGCGCCGCTCGGGCCGCCGAGGATCTGGCCGTAGTGCATCTCCTGGTTGAAGCCGCGGAAGCGCAGCTGGCCCTGGTGGCCGGCCTTGCGCATCACTCTCTCAACCTCAAGTTGAACGTGAGCCTCATTCACGCCCACGCCGATCAGCTCGGGTACCGCCTCGGCGCCGCGGCGCACCTGTTCGCACGCGGCGGCCATCTGCTCGAGGTCCCAGGCCGACTTGACGGCGCGCACCGCGCGCACGATCTCGGAGCAGTCGCCCTGCTCGAACCCCGGCAGGCGGCGGCCGTAGTCGAGGTACGCACGGGCCGGCAGGACGTCGAGCTCGAAGCCGATCCGCGCGCCCTCCCCCACGCCCGCTGTGGCCAGCTCGGCGGCCAGGCTCGAGAGCGAGCGCAGCGGCTCGATCCGCTCGAGCGGCGACTCCCGCCGGGCGCGCTCGAGCACCCGCCGCACGAGCAGGCGCGGCTCGCCGTCGGCCGGCACCACGAGGTGTGCCTGCTGGTTCGTGCCTGAGAAATAGGCCAGGTCGGCGTGCTGGACGATCACGGCCGCGTCCAGACCCGCGCCTCGCAGCCCCTCGCGCAGCCGCTGCATGCGGCGCTCGATCTCGGCTGCGGGAGTCACGTGCCCTATCGTAACCGGCGCATGATCCTGCACAACGGGGCGGTGTACACGATGGACCCGCGGCTCCCGCGCGTCTCCGCGCTGGCCGTCGCCGGGGGCCAGGTCGCCGGCGGCGTGGACGTTCGCGAGGGCGACGCCGACACCGTCGGACACGAGCGAATCGACCTCGAGGGCCGCTGCGTCCTGCCCGGGTTCACCGATGCGCACGTGCACTTCCTGGAGTGGTCGCTCGCGCGGCTGCAACTCGACCTGCGTGGGTGCGGCTCCAAGGCCGAGGCGCTGCGGCGAGTGGCGGGCGCGGGGGGAGAAGGCTGGCTGCGCGGGCGCGGCTGGGAGCCGGTGCGCTGGCCGGACGGCCCGCCCAGCGCCGCCGACCTGGATGCGGTCACCGGCGAGCGGCCGGCCGCCCTGTGGTCACAGGACGGGCACACGCTGTGGCTGAACTCGGCCGCGCTGGCGACCGCGCCCGCAGCCGGGGGCGGCATCCTGCGTGAGAACGACGCGTTTGCCTTCCCGTTGCCCGATCCCGAGCCGCTCGAGCGCTCGCGGGCCGTGCGGGCCGGCATGGCCGAGGCCAACGCCCGCGGCGTCGTCGCCGTCCACGATTTCCAGCGCGCGGGCGGCCGCGGGCTGTGGCAGCGGCTGGACGCCGACCGGCGGCTGCACCTGCGCGTGCACATGGTGGTGCCCGTCGAGCGGCTGGGGGCGGCGGCAGCGCTCGAGCTGCGCGCCGGCTTCGGCAGCGAGCTCGTGCGCATCGGGCCGGTGAAGGTGTTCATGGACGGCGCGCTCGGCTCCGGGACGGCGTGGATGCTGGACGGCTCGGGCGATGCGCTCGTCAGTGCCGGTGAGCTCGCGGAGATCGCCCGCGACGCGGCCGCGGGCGGGCTCGCGGTGGCCGTGCACGCGATCGGCGACGGCGCCGTCCGGGAGGCGCTCGACGGTCTCGAGGCCGCGCGGGACGCGTGGGAGCAGGTGCCCGTCGCCCCCCGCATCGAGCATGCCCAGTGCGTCGACGACGCCGACCTGCCCCGCTTCGCCGAGCTCGGCGTGACCGCGTCCGTGCAGCCGTCCCACGCGATGGACGATCGCGACCTCGCCGACCGTGCCTGGGGTGCACGGGCGGCCGCCGCCTACCGCTGGCGCGACCTGCTCGATGCGGGCGCCGACCTGGCCTTCGGCTCCGATGCGCCGGTGGCGGAGCTCGACCCGCTGGCCGGAATCCAGGCCGCGGTGCACCGC
>DATCPV010000306.1:0-4420 GCA_036569885.1 Gaiellales bacterium
GATCTACGAGGAGCTCGAGTTCACCCACGCGCTGCACAAGCGCCTGCGCTGCCCCGTGATCGACGTCACCGGCCTCGCCATCGAGGAGACGGCCGCCCGCGTCGCCGAGCTCGTCGACCAGCGCCGGCGGGCGTCGCTCGAGGGCGGCGTCCCGGCCTAGGTGCCCTGGCCGACGACATACTCCATCAGCAGGCCGTCGTGCCAGCCGCCCCCGCCGACGTCGCGCTCGTACCGGCGCATGATGCCAACGCGTGTGAATCCGGCCTTCTCGTAGGCCCGGATGGCCGCGGCGTTCTCGGCCGCCGGATCGATCGTGATCCGGTGGTGGCCACGCTCGTCGATCAGGTGGCGCACGACCGCGCGGACCGCCTCCGTGCCGAGGCCGCGACCGTGCAGAGCGGGGGCGAGGAACACGTCGACGCTCGCCTGTCGGTACTTGGGCTCGAGCTCCTCGCTGAACTGGATCAGGCCGACGACCGCTCCGTCCACTTCGATCACCAGCCGGGTCGCGCTGGGGTCGTCGGTGAGGGGAAAGCCGTCGTCGGGCGCGTCCCACCAGCGCGCGACCTCGGGCGTCCGCAGGATCCGCAGCAGCTCGGCGGTGTCTGCCGCATCGAGCGGGCGCAGGATCATCCCCGGAAATAGGGGCGCAGGCCCCAGGCCCGGAACGCCGCCAGCGTGCCGGGGTTCGTCATGACCCCGAAGTTGTAGCCCTTGGGGCTCCGGGAGTCGAAGTACGACACCGCGTGGACATAGCCGTGATGGCGGATCCATTTGGCCGCGCCGGCCATCCAGGCGGGTGTGCGCGGGTCGACGGCCGGCGCCGCGGTCTCGGCGATGACCATGCGCTTCCCGTGCACGGCGGCGAAGTGGTAGGCGCCCCGGAAGATGTCGCGGAACGCACGCCACGGCTTGCCGGGGAAGTTGTAGCCGTCCGCTCCGACCCAGTTGACGTACCGGTCACCGGGCCAGAACGCCCCGGCGATGCCGTCGTGAAAGTCGAACGCCATCGGGCACCACACCAGGCGCACATTGCGCGCACCGGCGGCGTGGAAGATCGTCGCCATGCGGCGCCAGGCGGCAACGACCTCGCGGGGCGTGCCGATGTAGCGGGGATGCCCACGGGGCTGGTCGAACTCGTAGAACGGGCGCAGGAACACGCGTCCGCCCGCGTGCTTCAGGCCCACCGCAGCCGCGTGGATGACCGCGTCCTGACTGCCGCTCGCGATCGCGGCCGCGGTGGTGTGCGGAGCCGCCGACCATGACACCAGCGGCAGGTGGCCGTCGCGCAGGTACGTCGAGATCTGGGACCAGCGCGTGAACGTCCACGGCACGTAGCGGTTGACGATCGCAAGCCGTCGTCCGACCCGCGCCTGGAGCGCGGCGATCCCGCCCGGCTCATTGGGAAACGCTCCCCAGAGCGCACCGTGCACCGGCACTGCGGGCGGCCTGGCGGCCTGGGCGGGCGCGACGGCGATCAATGCGGATGACGCGGCGATCAGGAGGCAGAGCCGGCGCATCAATTCCAGGCGGGCGCGTCGCTTGCGGGGAACGACTCCATCGAGGCCTCATCCACGGGATCGACCTCGCGCACCGTCCAGTGATCCTCCAGGCGTTCGACGACCTCTTCGTCCGGCCGGCCACTCACATGGCCCGGGGCGATGATGCGCAGACCGTCCGCGTGCAGGCGCCTGACCTCGTCCGGTGGGACGTCGAGCGACGCGTGGCAGTCGGACCGGCCGCACTCGCAGGTGGCGCGCTGCTGCGGCATCGGCCCACCTTACCGCACCTCGCGGACGCGCCCCGCACGTCGCGGGCGACACTAGACTGCGCCGGTGCCCGGGTACGTCTACGACTTCTCCCAGGGGTCGAAGGAGATGCGCGGCCTGCTCGGCGGGAAGGGCGCCAACCTCGCCGAGATGACGGCGATCGGTCTCCCGGTGCCCGATGGATTCACGATCACCACCGAGGCATGCCTCGACTATCTGCGGGCAGGGAACACCTGGCCGGACGGCCTGCGCGACCAGGTGCGCGAGCACCTGGCGGCGCTGGAGGCCCGGGTCGGCAGGAAGCTGGGCGACCCGTCGGACCCGCTGCTGGTGTCGGTCCGCTCGGGGGCGCCCGTGTCGATGCCTGGGATGATGGACACCATCCTCAACCTGGGGCTGAACGACCGCTCGGTGGAGGGGCTCGCGAAGCGCAGCGAGAACGAGCGCTTCGCGCTCGACTCCTATCGCCGGTTCGTGCAGATGTTCGGGGACGTGGTGATGGGGGTCGACGGGCACCTGTTCGAGGAGGCTCTCGACCGGGCCAAGGTCGAGCGGGGGGTGCGATCGGACGTCGATCTGGACGCCGCCGACCTGCGCCGGCTGCTGGAGCGCTTCCGCGGCATCTACCGGGGTGGGACGGGCGAGGACTTCCCCCAGGATCCGGCTGACCAGCTCGACCGCGCCGTCGCGGCGGTGTTCGGCTCCTGGAACACGCCCCGGGCGGCCGTCTACCGTCGCCACGAGGGCATCGCCGACGACCTCGGCACCGCCGTCAACGTCGTCCAGATGGTGTTCGGCAACCTGGGCCCGACGAGTGGCACCGGCGTCGCGTTCACCCGCAACCCGTCGACCGGTGCGCGGGAGCTCTACGGCGAGTTCCTGGTCGACGCCCAGGGTGAGGACGTGGTCGCGGGCATCCGCACGCCCCGGCCCCTGAGCGAGCTCGAGGAGGTCAGCCCGCAGGCGTTCGCCGGGCTGGTGGACGCCATGCAGCGGCTCGAGTCGCACTATCGCGACATGCAGGACGTCGAGTTCACCATCGAGCAGGGCACCCTCTTCATCCTGCAGACGCGGGCGGGCAAGCGCACCGCCCAGGCGGCCGTCCGGGTTGCCCGCGAGCTCGTCGCCGAGGGCGTGCTCGACCGGCGCGACGCGATCGGGAGGATCGATCCCGACCAACTCGACCAACTGCTCCACCCCGGCATCGACCCCAGCGCCGACTACGAGGTGCTCGCGACGGGCCTGAACGCCTCTCCGGGAGCCGCCGTCGGCAAGGCCGTGTTCGATGCCGACACCGCCGAGGCCCGCGGCCGCGCCGGCGAGGCCGTGATCCTGGTGCGCTTCGAGACGACGCCCGACGACGTCCACGGCGTGATTCAGGCGCAGGCGGTCGTGACGGCGCACGGGGGCATGACGTCACATGCCGCGGTCGTGGCGCGGGGGATGGGCAAGCCGTGCGTCTGCGGCGTCGAGTCGATGCAGATCGACCCGGCCGCCCGCAGCTTCACGGTCAACGGGGTCACGATCTCGGAGGGCGACGAGATCTCGGTCGACGGCGGCCGCGGACTGGTGATCCGGGGCGCCGTCGAGCTGGTGCCTCCGCAGGCCAACGAGGACTTCCAGACGATCACGGGATGGGCCGACGAGATCCGCCGGCTCGGGGTGCGCGCGAACGCCGACACCCCCGAGGATGCGGCCCGCGCCCGCGAGTTCGGTGCCGAGGGGATCGGCCTGTGCCGCACCGAGCACATGTTCTTCGGCGACGAGCGGCTGCCGGTGATGCGCGAGATGATCCTGGCCTCCGACGAGGCCGGCCGCCGCAGCGCGCTCGACCGGCTGCTGCCGTTCCAGCAAGCCGACTTCGAGGGCATCCTCAAGGCGATGGCGGGGCACCCGGTCACCATCAGACTGCTCGACCCGCCCCTGCACGAGTTTCTGCCCTCGCTGGAGGAGCTCGGCCCGGGCCAGGAGCGGATCGCCGCCCGGGTCAAGGCGCTGCGCGAGGTCAACCCGATGCTGGGCACCCGCGGCTGCCGGCTCGGCATCCTCTACCCCGAGATCTACGAGATGCAGGTGCGGGCGATCGTGCGCGCCGCGCGTGCGGTGGAGGGCGCCCGGGTCGAGATCATGCACCCCCTGATCGTGTTCGCCGAGGAGCTGCGGCGGCTGCGCGCCCTCACCGAGAGCGTCATCGAGGAGGAGGGCGGGACCGGCCTCCAGATCCACATCGGCAGCATGATCGAGGTGCCGCGGGCCGCGCTCCTGGCCGACCGCATCGCACCTCACTCCGACTTCTTCTCGTTCGGCACCAACGACCTCACCCAGACCGCTCTCGCATTCTCCCGGGATGATGCCGAGGGCAAGTTCCTGACCGAGTACCTCGAGGACGGCGTCCTGTCCCGAAACCCGTTCGAGACCATGGACGACGGGGTCCGGGCGCTGGTCGAGATCGCGGTCGGGCGGGCCCGCTCGGTGCGCCCCGACATCAAGCTCGGCATCTGCGGCGAGCACGGTGGCGATCCCGACTCGATCGCGTTCTGCCATGGCGCGGGCCTCGACTACGTCTCGTGCTCGCCCTACCGGGTGCCGATCGCGCGGCTGGCCGCCGCCCAGGCGGTGCTGAACGCGGAATGAAGATCGACGTTGCATTC
>DATCPV010000307.1:0-2439 GCA_036569885.1 Gaiellales bacterium
GCCCGAGAGAGCCCGCGCCGCGGGCACAGCAGCTAAGTTGGAAGTTCAAAAGCCTCTGCTCAGTGATCGCCGCACGGCCGGCCGCAGGCGACACGGGGGAACGCTAGGATGTGCCCGCTCATGGCCGACACCGCCACCGAGGTGAGGGTCGTCGCGGCGGCCGAACCGGGATCGCTCGCCGCCGAGTCGAACGGGGCTGTGCGCCACGGTCTCGATGCCGGTCGTCGACCGCGTCGCCAGCGGCGTCGGCACCGCGGTAACGCCGATCCGTCCTGATCGTCGGGAAGTAACTTCGGGTGGACGAGCCACCTGCTCGTCTGGCAGGACCTCCTGATCCTCGCGACCGCGGCACCGTGACCGGTGACCTGACCGCGCTGCTGTGGGGCGGCGCCGCGCGGATCTTCCTGATGCACCACCCGACGTTCAGCATCAACTCGCTCTGCCACCTCTTCGGCAACCAGGAATACGACCGCGCCGACGAGTCACGCAACCTCGCGTGGCTCGCGATCCCCACCTGGGGAGAGGCGTGGCACAACACCTACCACGCCTTCCCGACCTCCTCCCGGCACGGGGCCGATGGTCGCCAGATCGACCTATCTGCACAGTTCATCGAGCTGATGGAGAAGCTCGGGATCGCCTACGACGTGGTGCGCGTCGGCCCGGCGCGGCGCGCGCGTAAAACCTTGAAGGCCGTCAGCTAGCCACGTGCCGTTCGCGCGCACCGCGCCACTGCGGGGGGAGCTGGAGCGGGCGCTGCCGCGCCGCCCGTTCGCTGTGCGCTTCTGGGACGGCACCACGGTGCAGGCGACCGAGCAGCCGGCGCCGACGTTCACGATCCGCTCGCCGCAAGCGCTCGCCCACCTGCTGCGGGCTCCCGGTGAGCTGGGGCTCGGCCGTGCCTACGCGCTCGGACTGATCGAGACCGACGACATCGATGCCGCCCTACTGCTCGTGGACAGCTTCGAGCCGCCGCCGTTGCGACCGTGGGCTATCGGCCGGCTCGTCGTCGGGCTGATCCGTGCGATCGGCGTGACGCCACCGCCGCGCCGGCCCGCCACCGAGCTGCGGCTGCGTGGTGAACGCCACACGCTGGCCCGCGACCGCCTGGCCATCCGCCACCACTACGACGTCGGCAACGACTTCTTCAAGCAGTTCCTGGACGACACGATGACCTATAGCTGCGCCTACTGGCAGACGGGCGCGGAGACACTCGACGAAGCCCAGGCGGCCAAGCGCGAGCTCGTCTGCCGCAAGCTCGCGCTGAAGCCGGGCCAGCGGCTGCTCGATGTCGGCTGCGGCTGGGGGAGCTTCGCGATCCATGCCGCCACCCTGCATCAGGTGCACGTGCTCGGCATCACCCTGTCCGAGCCGCAGGCGGCGCTGGCCCGCGAGCGTGCCGCTGCTGCCGGCGTCGAGGATCTCGTCGAGATCCGCCTAACGGACTACCGCGAGCTGGGCGCCGAGCGGTTCGACGCGATCTCCAGCATCGGCATGGTCGAGGCCGTCGGCGAGGAGCGGATCGACCTCTACGCCGTGACACTGTTCGGCCTGCTCAACCCCGGCGGGTGGTTGCTGAACCACGGGATCGCCAAGCTGAAGGACTTCGACACCCCCGACGAGGGACCGTTCTCCGAGCGCTTCGTCTTCCCCGACGGGGTGCCGCTGCCACTGTCACGGATCGTGTTGGGGCTGGAGCGAGCGGGCTTTGCGACAACCCACGTCGAGGGCATCGCCGAGGACTACGTGCGGACGCTGAGCGAGTGGATCGAGCGCTACGAGCGCCGCTACGAGCAGGCTGTGGTACATGCCGGCGAGGAGCGTGCGCGAGTGTGGCGGCTGTATCTCCATGCGGCCCGTCAGGGCTTCACGACCGGCTGGGCGTCGATCTACCAGGTACTCGCGCGCCGGCCCTGATGGGCACGTCGCCGCCGTCACGAGGCCGCTGCCTGAATGCAGGTCTGATCCTGGCGGCGGGCGCCGGCACGCCGTAGGGGGCCAAGCCGCTCGCCGACCTCGGGGGGCGGCCGCTGCTCGAGCAAACGATGTCCGCGCAGTCCGCGGGTGACCGAGCTCGAGCGGATCGTGGTCGTGCTCGGCGCGCACGCGGACGCGCTGCTCGCCAGGGTGTGCTTCGGCCGCGCCGAGTCGGTGCGCTGCCCCGGTCGGGCTGTCCGCGGCCCGCGGCGCACTTGAGGATTCGCCCATTTCCGAGCGCGGGCCGGCCACCGGAGAGGCGGTAGACCGCGGGAGACGGCGAAACGTTAACTAGGTATCGGCCGGATTCTGCACGCCGGGGACCTCGCCCTGCGTTCGGCGACAAGCGCGTCTCCGACCAGGACGGTCCGGACGATCGCATACGCCATGGCCAGCAGGGAGCGGGACGAGTCTCACTGTCATCGTCGTAGAGGTCTGGGCGGTGACGTCCGGATCGTGTGGTGC
>DATCPV010000308.1:0-2863 GCA_036569885.1 Gaiellales bacterium
CCCAGTGGCTGCCGATGCCGGTTGCAATCCCGAAGCAGTCGCCGAACACCGCCTGCTCGCCGGCCGGCGCGCCTGTGCTACACGCCGTAGCCCTCGGCGGCCTGCGCGGGCTCGCGTTCGGTGGCGGCCAGGTAGGCGACGAGGGCGACGATCAGGGCGGTGAGCGCGACGCTGACCACTCCGCGGCCGACGCCCAGCCCGCCCAGGCTGTGCGGCAGGCCCATCCAGTCCGCGAACGAGGCGCCCAGCGGCCGCGTGACGATGTAGGCGAACCAGAACGCGGCGATGGCGTTCAGCCTGAATCCCCAGTGGAGCACCGCCGGCACCGCGAACAGGGCCGCGAACATGAACCCCGACCCGAGCCAGCCGAGCCCGAGCGTGCGCGCGGTCAGGTCGCCCGCGGCCGTGCCGAGCGCGAACGTCGTCATGACCGTCGCCCAGTAGAACACCTCGCGGCGACGGGTGACGATGCTGTGGATCGAGAGCGTGCGCTCGCTGCGGTGCCAGACGGTGAAGACCACGGCGAGCGCGATCGCGAAGAACGTGGTCGAGATGAAGTAGGGGATCCCGAGGCCGATGTGCAGAACGTCGGCGTCCATCGTCCCGAACACGCTCACCATGACGACCGCGAACCAGTAGGCCCACACGTGGTAGCGGCGTGTGCGGAACTGCAGCACGAGCGCTGCCACGAGCACGACGCCGGCCAGGATCACCGCCACGGGGGGCGCGAGCCGGTGGACGAGGAAGTCCGAGGTCGCCTCGCCCATCCCCGTTGTCAGCACCTTGATGACCCAGAACGCGATCGTGATCTCGGGCACCTTGCTCATGCCCCGCAGGCCGATGCCGGAGCGATCGTGATTGGGGCGCAGGCCGCCGAAGGCCAGAAACGCGCCCTCGTCGTCGGGCGGCTTGAGCTCGGTTGAGAGGGGTTCGCTCACGGTCTTCCGAGCGTACGGGCAGAGGATTGCCGGACGATTGCGGCACGCCCGCCGCCAGGGTTGCGCATGGCGAGTGCGTGCGGGACCATGCGCGTCCGTGCCTGATGACCGCTCCGCGCCGGCTCAGACCATCCGCACCTTCCTGATTGCGGATATTCGTGGGTACACGCGGTTCACCCAGGCGCGCGGGGATGAGGCGGCCGCCGTTCTTGCCGCGCGCTTTGCGGAGGTGGTTCGGGAAGCAGTGATGAGCGGTGGTGGCGAGGTGGTCGAGCTTCGATGACGCGAGCGGGAGCGCTCCAGGCCACCGGCCCGGGGCAGGCCGCGCTCCTGTGGCAACACATCGACCAGCAGATGACCGATCAAGCGCCCTGGGTGCCCCTGCTCAACGATCGCCGCATCGACTTCCTCGCGACCCGAGTCGGAAACTACCAACACCATCCGGAATGGGGGATGCTCGTCGACCAGTTGTGGGTGCGGTAAGGATCGAGTCCAATGATGCCGCGCTACCCGCAGTGTGAGCGCGGCCGGCGCAGGTCGGCCAGCAGGGCGCCGATGACCGAGGGGTTGCTCGGGAGCGAGAAGTGGTCGACGCCTGGGTGGTTGGTGAGCTCGAACCGGAAGCACGACATCGCCCGCCACGCGCGGACCGCGCCGTTGGTGATGTCCTCCTGGTTCACGTCGCCGTCACGCGTGATGAACATGGCGGTGTTCGGGTCGAGCACTTGGCCGACGTGGAGGTTCGGGAGGACGGCGCCGACCACCGTGGGGATGCCCGAGCCCTTCTCGGCGTGGACGTCGACGTCCGGGAAGTGCGCCCGGTCGGCGAACCGCACGAACCCGATGTAGTGGCGGGCGACCGGGATCAGCCAGCGCAGATGGGCGTCTCGCAGCAGCCGCGGCCAGTCGGCCGGCGTGTAGCTGCGGCCGGTCGCCGCGTCCTTCACCACGACTTCGCGGCGGCCGAAGATCTTCGGATCGGCCGCACTCATCCATGACGACGGAGCGGTCAGGTACATCCGCGCGCTGGTGCCGGCCTGGGCCGGCGTTGTCGGATAGGTGAAGTCCTCGATGTTGAGCCCGGTGAAGAGGATCGAGTACAGCGACCCCTGGCCGGGGAGGTTGCCCGCGATCGGGCTGAAGCCGTGGATGTAGCGGTGCCGCCAGGCATGCGACGTGTGCGTCAGGAGATACTGGGCATAGAGCGGCCCGTTGGAGTGGCCGATGAGCTGCACCGGGCGGTCGCCGTTGGCGCGGTAGGTGCGCTCGATGAGGCGTTTCGTGCGGCCCAGGAACCCGCCCATGTCCGGCGTCAGGCGGGCGTCGTAGCCGGCGACCCGGAGGTTGCGGCCGGCGACGTAGCCGGCGGCCTCGAGCGCGCCGTAGAGCGGCTGGTAGAACGGCGCGCTGGCCGGGCTGCCGTAGTGCAGGATGCGCACCGTGACGCCGCGCTGATTCGAGAACCTCAGCCGCAGAGGCTTGTGCGAGCGGCGATCGTAGCGCAAGGTCAGGAGCTCGTCGCGGCAGACCTGATTGAACGCGGTGCCCTGGTGCGGATTCAGGAACCAGTCCTGGAACGAGCCCGAGCGCGGGCAGCCCGGGAACGCCGTCTGGTTCCGCACGGTCACCTCGAGCTTCGTGAAGTGAAACGCCGGGAAGAGGACGACCGGCGTCAGGTCGCGCTGGCCGGATCCCGCGGCCCCACCCGCGGTCGGCAAGAGCACCAGCGCCGCAGCGACTACTGCGAGCAGTCCGAGCGTTCTCCGCACGTGCGCGATGCTATCAGCCCGCCCGCGAGAGATATCGATCAACCATCTAGACCAAGTCGGGGGCGAGCTCGCGCAGCAGTCGCTCGGCCAGCGCCGCCCGGTGCACCTTCTCGCGGGCCTGGGCAACGGCGACGTCCTCGAGATGCCCGCCGCTGG
>DATCPV010000309.1:0-1850 GCA_036569885.1 Gaiellales bacterium
GGCTCGCGTTCGCGCTCGAGATCTACGACAGCCTCAGCGGCCGCCATCTGCTGCGCGGCCACCGCATCGCCGCCACCGGCGAGCTCGACCCGGTGGGCGACGTGATCGAGATCGGTGGGGCCGAGCAGAAGGCCCTGGGCGCGATCGAGGCCGGAGCCGACACCTTCATCGTGCCCAAGGCGAACGTCGCCGCCGCCCGCCAGGCGGCCGACGGCAAGCTGCGGGTGATCGGCGTGAGCACGTTCGCCCAGGCGCTGCGGGTCATCCGCGGCCTGCGGCCCGCCGTTTCACCCAATTAGCGGACTCTGCGGCCGCGCACCCCTGGGGCGGAGCTGACGAGTTCCATAGACTCCCGCACTCCACCCTGCGACCGACCGAGGAGGATCGTGGCATCAACCACGCGCAGAGCGACCTGTGAGGACTGCTACTTCCGCAAGACGAATCTCTGCGCGCTGCAACTGCCACGACCGTGCCCCACCTTCCGGCCGATGCACCGGGGGCGGATGGTACCCCCTCCGCAGGCGCGGCTGGTCGAGCCCGTCCGCGTCGCCGTCGCCTCGTAACCTGTCCAGCCGGAAGGCCCGGCGGGAGCCGGACCTCGGCTGGGCGCGATCGACATGGCCGCTGCGCCGGCGGCGGCCACCCCTTGTAATCCCGGGGTGAGACCCGCGATCGCGCCCTGCCTGCGGCTACCACTTCCTCCTCCTCCGAGTACGGGCAAGTGTGCCGCACGTCGTGGAATATGTCAACTCAGATGACGGCGGCGGGACGCCGCGAGGCGAGCAGAGCACCAAGTCGGGCGATACCGTCGTCGATCTGATCGGTGGCGCAGGCGCTGAAGGCAAGCCGTATCGAGCTGCGGCCGCCCTCGGCGGCGAAGAAGTCGGCACCCCGGACATACGGGACGCCCTGCTCGACCGCGAGCGGGAGCGCGTCGGTGGTGTCGATACCGTCCGGAAGGCCGACCCAGAAGAAGTATCCGCCCCGCGGCGTCGTCCATTGCGACCCCTCCGGGAAGTGCGACCGCAGCGCCGTCTCCATCGCGTCGCGGCGAGCGCGCAGGCCCTCGGTGGCGCGGGCGACGTTGGGCTCGAAGCGGCCGGCGTCGCAGTAGGCCCACACCACCGCCTCGGCGACGGTGTTCGGGCCGATCTGGGTGTTCTCGGACATCACCGCAAGCGGCTTCACGAGCGCGTCCGGCAACACCAGGTAGCCGGTGCGCACGCCGGGGGCGATCGTCTTTGTGAACGACGAGCAGTAGATGACACGCTCGCCGCCGTCCAGCTCGTGCAGGCTCGGGAGCGCCTCGCCCTCGAACCGGAGCAGGCCGTAGGGGTCGTCCTCGACCAGCAGCAGGTCATGCTCGCGGGCGAGCGCGACGAGCGCGCGCCGCCGCTGCAGCGACGCGCAGTGGCCGGAGGGGTTCTGGTAGGTGGGGATGACGTAGACGAACCGCGGCCGCAGCCCGCCGGCGAGCAGCTCGGCCAGGCGATCGACGTCGAGGCCGCCGTCGTCGAGCGCCACCGTGTGGATGTCGGCGCCGGCGCCGCGCAGGATCTTGAGCGTGCGGTCGTAGGTGGGCGCCTCCACCACCACCGGGCCGCCCTCGGCACCGAGGAAGTGCCGGGCGAGGAAGCCGAGCCCCTGCAGCGAGCCGTTCACGATCAGAACGCGGCCGGGGTCGACCCGGTGGCGGGCGCCGATCCACTCCCGCAGCGGCCGGTAGCCGCCGGGGGCATAGGAGAGCACTCCCACGGGGTCGGCATCGAGCGCCCGCGCCGCCGCGGCGCGCATGTCGTCCACCGGGAGGAGGTCGGGAGCGGGGACGCCGCGGGTGAACGAGATCGGGG
>DATCPV010000310.1:0-1826 GCA_036569885.1 Gaiellales bacterium
GGGCAAGGCCGAACGTGACTGCTTCATCTCGGCCTCGACCACCGCCACGGTCGAGACGGACTGGCAGATCACGGGATGAACGCCCGCGCCCACTGCGCGGCGGCGGTCTCGACGCTGGCCGATACCCGGGCCGCGGCCGAGGACGTGGCCGCCCGCGTGCGCGACGGCCTTGCGGGTGCGCCGGCCGACCTGGCGTTCCTGTTCCTCTCGCCCGAGCACGTCACCGATGCCGAGGACGCGGCGGCCGCGGTGGCCTCCGTGCTCGAGCCGGGTGCACTGGCCGGCTCGACCGGCGAGGCTGTCATCGGCACCGCCCGCGAGCTCGAGGGCGTGCCGGCCATGAGCCTGCTCGCCACGAGCCTGCCGGGAGGCCGCGCGAGCGTCCACCACCTCACCGTCCGCGACACGGGGGACGGTCCCGCAGTCGAGGTCCCGGCCAGCCTGACTCCGTCCAGTGGCGAGCCGATGCTGCTCCTCGCCGACCCCTACACGTTTCCGGCCGACGCCTTCCTCGATGGGGTGAGCGCGCGCTTCGGCGGCGCTGTGGCGGTGGGCGGACTTGCCTCGGGAGGCAACGGCCCCGGCGGACACGCGCTCGTGTGTGGGCGGCGGGTGATGCGCCACGGCGCCGTCGTGGTCGTGGTCGAGGGCGGAGTCCGCCTGCGGGCGGTCG
The DNA here is from genome assembly GCA_036569885.1 of Gaiellales bacterium. Lineage (GTDB taxonomy): Bacteria > Actinomycetota > Thermoleophilia > Gaiellales > JAICJC01 > JAICJC01. The sequence continues at coordinate 674 of DATCPV010000310.1, forward strand.
TTTCGCAGGGCTGCGCGCCGGTGGGGCCCGAGATGGTGATCACGAGCGCCGATGGCAACATCATCCACGAGCTGGCCGGGCGGCCGGCGTATGAGCGGCTGACCGAGATGGTCGCCGGTCTCGACGACCACGGCCGCGACCTCGTCCAGCACGGGCTCCTGGCCGGCCTCGTGATCGACGAGAACCAGGCCGACTACGGGGCCGACGACTATCTGATGCGGGCGGTGATGGGCGGCGACGCCGACCAGGGCACGCTCGTGGTCGGCGATGTCGTGCGCGTGGGGCAGACCTTCCGGTTCCACGTCCGCGATGCCGAGAGCGCCGACGCCGGCCTGCGCGCCGCGCTGCGCGTCCACGCGGCGGAGGGCGAGCGGCCGCAGGCGGCGCTGCTCTTCGCCTGCAACGGTCGCGGCACCAACATGTACGCCGAGGCCGACCACGATGCGGTGGCGGTCGCCGACGAGCTCGGCCCCATCCCGCTCGCCGGGATGTTCTGCTCAGGCGAGATCGGCCCGGTCGGCGGCCAGACATTCCTGCACGGGTTCACCGCGACCATGGCGCTGCTCGTCAGCCGCGACGGCTGATTACCGCACCGTCACGAAGGCATCCACGTCGATCGTGGGGTGCCCGTGCGTGCCGGCGCAGACGATCTTGATGGTGTGCACGCCGTCGCCGCTCCAGACGTGGGCGAAGACGATCCGGCGGTGGACGGCGGTGGCGTTGTGCAGGTTGACGGTCGCGGTCAGGCGTCCGTCGAGGTAGACGCGGGCGCTGCCGCGCGTAGCCGTGCGCGACGCAACCCAGGCCACCCGGCGGCCGGTGAAGCGGAACCTCGCGGAGGCGCCGGCCTTGCTGGTGGAGTGGATCGTGCCGCCGTACGCCTTGGGCGCGCCCGCGCGTGCCCACGCAGCCGTGTAGGCGATGCCGGCGTTCCGGTCCTGGAACGCGGTCAGGCGCACGCTCGGCCCCTTGACGAAGGCCGAGGCGTTGCCAACGCAGTCGGCGGCGCTGGCCTGGTAGCGGTACGTGGCGGAGGGCACGAGGGTGACCGGCTTGGACGCCGCTGCCGTGGTCGGGAGCGAGACCGCCACGAATGCCCCGCCGTTCGTGCTGCGCTGCAGGTGGGTGGCGCAGATGCCGCTCGGGTCGGTGG
>DATCPV010000311.1:0-7940 GCA_036569885.1 Gaiellales bacterium
TCCGCGCACTGCGGGTCGGCGGAAGGCACGCCGGCGCGCCGGCGCGTGGACGACGGCCGCCATGGCCGCGGCGATCATCCTCTCGGCGGTGGCCGCGGTGGCGGTCGCATCGACACGGCCGTCGCCTGTCCAGACCGTGCCGCTTGAGACGCTGAGCCCGCCGATCGGGAGCGACGCTCCCGCGTTCCGGCCGATCGTCCATGCCGCGGCGCCGCTGCAACACCACCAAACCTGGCGGTGGGGACAGGTAGTGCGGCCCGTCGCCGCACGCGCGCGGCTCGGCGGCAGGGTCGTTGCCCGGCTCAAGATGCGGACGCCGGAGCACACCGTCAACATCGTGCTCGTCACGAAGCCCGCCATGCACCGCGGCCGCCTGTGGGTGCGCGTGCGCCTGCCCGTGCTGCCCAACGGCACCCAGGGATGGGTCGTGCGCTCGGCGCTCAGTGGCTACACGTTCATCGACACGCGCCTGGTCGTCAATCTGCGCCACCGCCGCCTGACGCTGTGGCGTGCGGGCCGGGCCATCTTCCGGGCACCGGTCGGCATCGGCGCCCCGGGCACGCCCACCCCGAGGGGACAGTTCTACATCCGCGACCGCCTCACCGGGTACGCGAGCGCGTTCTACGGCCCGATCGCGTTCGGCACCAGCGCCCGCTCCGCCGTGCTGACGGAGTGGCCGGCGGGCGGATACATCGGCATCCACGGCACCAACGCCCCGAAGCTGATCCCGGGCCGGCCGTCGCACGGCTGCATCCGCATGCGCGACCGCGCGCTGTTGCGACTGGCCAGGCTGCTACCCGTCGGCACGCCGCTCACCATCAAGTGATTTAGAGCGTGCGGAGAGCGCGCGTCGCCCAGCCGGCGACGACGAGCACGATCGCGCCGATGATCCCGAGGATGAGATGAGCCCCGGTAAGGGCGATCACGAGCAGCACGGCGCCGACCCCCATGCCGGCATAGCCGGTGCGGGTCATCTGGCGCCTCTTGGCCTGGCGTGGACTGAGCGACATTCGCCGAAGCCTACCCGTCCATGCTCAGCATCATGGTCGGCGCGTCGATCACGTGATCGGCCTTCGTCGGCACCACCGCGGTGCCGACGGCGAAGAATTCGATCACGTGCGACCCCCAGCCGTGGCTGCGCTCCTGGATCTGGACGCCGACGATGCCCTCGGCCTTGGTCTGCTCGGCCTCGACCTGCATGCGCGACATCGCCAGCTCGCGGGCGTCGTAGAGCGCCTGCGTGTAGTTCTCCATCTCGACGTTCTGGCCGATCTTCGAGAAGAACCCGCGCAGTCCCTGGTGGGCGACGTGGTAGACGCAGCTGCCCATGCACATACCGACCGGCCGGTAGCCGGCCCGCAGGAGCGTCCAGAAATCCTGGCCGCTCAGGTCGCTCGTGAACGGCCGCCCGTTGGGCGCGCGATGCAGCTCCTCGCCGCGGAACTTGACCGCCGTGCCGATGGCGATGAACTCCGCCAGATCGGCCCCCCACTCGTACCGGCCCACGTCGAGCCGGACGCCGACGATGCCGTCGGCGCCGAGCTGGTCTGCCTCCTCCTCCATCCGCGTCATGGCCAGCTCGCGGGCGTGGTACATGGCCTGGGTGAGGACGTCCATCTCCTGGTTCGAGTTCCAGTTCGACTGCTGGAAGCCGATGTGGTAGATCGAGCTGCCGACCACCAGGCCGAGCGGGTCGAATCCGGCCTCCTTGACCAGCAGGAACTCGCGCACCGACAGGTCGGACGTGAACAGCCCGGCCTTGTTCTGGGCGAGGCGGCCGCGGGCATCCGAGGGGACGCCCTCCAGCGAGGTTGGGTCGTAGCTCATCGAGTCTCCTTTGAGAGCATGAGGACAGAGGCGATGTCGGCGGGGGGCTGCGAAGGCTCGCCCGGCGCGATGGCGGTGGCCAGCGCATGGATGGTGTACGTGATCCCGGCGAGCCGGTCTCCGCTCTCGTACGGGCGTTCCTCCTGGCCCCAGTCGGTGGCGACCACGCCGGTCGCGCCGAGGGCGGCGGCGTCGGCCTCGATCATCTCGAGGACGCGACGGCGGGCGTGGTACCAGGTCTGGGTCGCCCCGACCATCTCGACGTTCGCCCACGCGCCCCACGTGCCCGTGGGGATCGCCTGTGTCCAGGTGTACAGGGTGCCGAAGACGACGCTCGTGGCGCCGACGACGCCGCACGGGCGGTGACCGGCGGCGAGCAGAAGCGCGCAGTCCTGGCCGCTCAGATTCGTGAGTGCCGGGCCGGCGGGCGTGCGCAGCCCGGGCGCTCGGACCGCGGTGCCAATCGCCTGGAACTCGATCAGGTCGGTCCCCCACTCGTATCGTGCGGCGGTCACGCGGACGCCCACCACGGCATCCGCGCCGGCCAGCTCCGCCTCGCGACGCAGGCGCTCGAAGGCGCGCCGGCGGCAGTCGTTGTAGGCGTCGCTCAGCATCACGAGCTCCTGCGACGTCGTGAACCACCCGCCGCCCATGAACTGCCAGCCGACGTGGTAGACCGACGACCCCATGACCTGGGTGATCGGCTGCAGGCCGGCCCGGCGGACGAGCGCGAACTCGGGCACGCTCAGATCCGACGTGAACGCGCCGCCGGACTCGGCTCCGAGCGTCGTCAGCCGCTCCTCGGCCGCCTGCGGGATGCCGCCGGCGGTGATCCGCTCGATGTCCTCGCGCTGCTCCTGCTCCCGCTGCTTGCGGTCGTCACCCCCGCCGCGGCCGAGACGCACTACTGCTCCAGAAGACGTTGAAGGGCGAGCATCGACCGCTCGCTCTGCTGTGCGCGACTCGTCAGCTCGCGGCTGAGCGCATCGATCCACTCGTCGAGGCCGAGCCGCTCCGACTTGATGACGATCCCTCTCACCTCATTGCAGCGCGACGTCTCGATAGACCCGCCGACGCGCTCGAGGTCGTACCGGGCCTCGTCCATGCCGATCGAGATCCGGCGGACGCGCTTTTCCCGCGAGAGCAGTCCCGCGCCCTTGCGGTCGACGCTGACGCTGTCGGGCAACGCCCCCTCGAGCTTGACCGCGAGCGCCTCGACGAAGGCGTTCAGATCGGTGGTGTCGGCGCGCAGGCTGGCCGCGACGAGATCGAAGCCCGGGTCATCCATCGCCGCAGGACTCTACTGCCCCGGGCGCTCGGCTCAGGTAATCGGCGCCGGGGTGACGGTCGGCGCGGCGCCGAGAAGCGGCAGGCCGAAGTTCGACTCGAACGCCGAGGTCAGGCTGTAGTGGCTGTAGAAGACGTTCGTCGGCCCGGCGGTGATCCGCGCCGAGACGAGGATCGTGACCACCTGGCAGCTCGCCTTCTTGGCCGCGTACACGGTGGGGTTGGAGCAGTCGATGCCCCAGTTGCCCTTGACCTGGGTGGAATCCTCGTTGGACTCGTCCCACGTCACCACGATGAGGGTCTGCCCGGCCCGGTAGCTCGGCGTCGCCGCGATCGCGGTCACGATCTGGCCGATGTAGGCGTCGCCGATCGGGATCCGGTTGGCCTTGGTCTGTCCTGTCACCGTTTCGCACGGGCCGTTCATCCAGTGCATGTCGCGGCAGTCGTCGGGCGCGATCCAGGCGAAGTTGGGCAGCGCATCGGCGGAGATATCGTTCCACAGGTTCGGGTCGGCGGGGACGTCGCGGGTCGCGCACGAGCCGTCGCCGCCCTTCGAGGTCGCACCGAGGTCGGTGAACCAGAAGGCGGGGTTGTGGCCGTCGCGGTAATACGGCACCGAGCTCGTGTTGGTCGCGCAGTTGTGCGGCATCGACTGGTTGTAGTCCTTCCAGGTCTTGCCCGCCACGTCGAGCTGATGGAAGATGTTGTCGGCGGTCGACGAGCAGCCCAGGCACGTGTTGAACGTGCCGCTGGTGACCGCCAGATAGTTGGGGAAGCTGGGGTGCGTCTCGCCGGCGGCGTTCGCCTCGAGCCGGCAGTCGGTCGCGAGCATGTGCGTGTAGGGCGCGTTGGTCGCGGCCTGCCAGTCGGGCACCGTCAGGTTCTCGTCCATGATGACGACGATGTGGCTGTAGGGCGTGCTGCTGGTCGGAACCGTCCCGCAGGGGTTGGACCCGCCGCCGCCACCACCGCCCGCGGGGGTGGTGGCGGCGGCACCGGGCGAGAGCTGCGACGTGTTGCCGGCGGCGTCGAACGCATCGACCGCATAGGTGTAGGTCGTGCTCGCCGCCACCGACGTGTCCTTCCAGCTCGTGACCGACCCGGCCACGGTCTGCATCTTCGCCCCGTTGCGGTACACGTCGTAGCCCGTCACGCCGACGTTGTCGGTTGACGCCGCCCAGCCGACCGTCACCGCCGTGGCGCTGTTCGCCGTCGCCGTCACGTTGCCCGGGATGCTGGGCGCGGTGCCGTCGGAGCCCGGACTGCCGACGGCCAGAACGAGGTTGTCGATGTCGAACGTCGCCCCGGCCGCCGGCGAGGCCTCGACCACGTTCACGGTCAGCGAGTCGCCGCTCTTCAGCGTCGTGTAGGCGACCGTCGGGAACGACTGCCATGCGGTGGTGGCGGCGACGCACCGCTGGGCGGATCCGACCGTCGTCGACCCGCCGGACGGCACCTCCTTGGCCTTCAGGCAGACCGTCCCGCCCGTGCTCGAGCGGACCGCTCCGTCAAGCGTGTAGGCGGTGCCGGCGGTCGTGGTCTTGACGGGCTTCGAGACGGTGTAGGCGTGGGCCTGCGATCCGGCGTTCGATGCGGCCACACGGGCGGCATGGCCGCCGCCCGAGCCCGCCACGAGCGAAAGCGTCCCGCCGCTTCCGGCCCAGCCGGAGAGCGAGCCGGACCCGGTGCCTTCGAACGTCCCGTTGCTGATGAGGTTTGTGGCCGCCGCGACGCCGGCGACGGATGCGAGCACCGTCACCATAACAATTGCGCCTACGAGCGCGCTCTTCCACGTGGAGCCTGCCACCTGCACCAGCAGTGTATGGGCGCGCGCGCAACCGGACAACTTGGCGCGGCCGCCGCCCAATTGTAAAGCCTGCACTGTCTCCACTAGACACATTCTCCGGAAAGATGTAGGCTTCCGAGGTTGTGGGCTTCGAGCCCGTCGTGGTGGCACTGTCCTCCCGGGGGTCAAGTAATGAAATGGCAGGTAGGGGTCCTGGCGGCTATTGCCGCCATCGCGCTGTTCGGCGGTCAGGTGGGCACGGCCCACGCGACCGATCCAACCACCGGTGACCCGGTGATCGCAGCCGTCGGCGACATGGCCTGTGCGCCGGAGGCATCGAACTTCAACGGCGGCGCCGGTGGGCCCTCCAACTGCGGCGAGATCCGCACGAGCGCCCAGATGGAGAACGATCACACCATCGACATGCTGCTCGGGCTGGGCGACTACCAATACGGCTGCAGCGATCCGGCGGAATGGGCCCTGAGCTACGGCCCGAGCTGGGGCTTCTTCAACAACATCATCGACCCCGCGGTCGGCAACCACGAGTACAACACGATCACGAACTCGGCGACGGGCGCCCCATGTCCCGACAAGAACGCCTCAGCCGAGGACTACTTCAACTACTTCGGAGCGGCGGCGCGCCCGGCCACGGCCGGGCATTACTCGTTCAACGTGGGATCGTGGCATCTGATCTCGCTGAACGGGAACTGCAACAGCACCGGCGTCGGCGGCTGCAGCGCGAGCAGCGCCCAGACCCAGTGGCTGGCCGCCGACCTCTCTGCCAACAGCCAGCCGTGCGTCATGGCGTACTGGCACCAGCCGCGCTGGACGGCGACGAGTTCGAACAACTCCACGTACGCGGCGTGGTGGAACCTGCTCTACGCCTCGCACGCCGACCTCGTCCTGAACGGCCACATCCACACCTACGCCCGCTTCGGCCTGCTCAACCCCAGCGGAGCGACGGACGCGAACGGAATCCGCGAGGTCATCGTGGGCACCGGCGGCGAATCGCTGCAGGCCGCCTCTGCGGGGGCCAATCCGGCGCCGCTGTCGAACTTCCGCTCGTTCGGATACCTGCGGATGGTGCTGCACCCGACCGGGTACGACGCCCAGTTCGTCATCTCCACCGGCGTCGTGAAGGACACCTTCTCGGGCACCTGCCATGGCTCGTCGGCGCCTCCCGCGGCGCTCAAGGTCAGCCAGACCTCGAACGACGCCGTTCAGGCCGACTCGAACGCGACCTACAACGTGACGATCCAGAACCCGGGCACCACCTCGCAGACGAACGTCACGCTCACCGACAACGCGCCGGCCAACGCCCAGGGCGTCACGCTCTCGCCTTCGTCGGGCACCTGCACCGGCTCGGGCTCCGGCCCGTACACCTGCAACGTCGGCACACTGGCTCCGGGGGCGTCGGCCACAGTCACGGTGAACGCGACACCGATCCTGCCACCGACGGCGACGAACGCCGCCGCGGCACAATCGGATCAGGTGTCGCAGGTGACCAACAGCAAGGTCGTCACCGTCACAGGTGCGCCCAATACCAGTTACGTGGCGGTCACCAACCTGGGCTTCCTCGCCCCGAATCCCGCGACCAAGGTCGGGACCACCCTTCAGTGGAGCTTCGTGGGCCCCGGCTCGCACAGCGCGACCGACCAGACCTCCGGCCTCGGACTCTTCCCCGACACCGGGCTCATCGCGCCGGTCGCCTACCGCCAGGCGGTGTTCTCGGCGGCCGGCGACTACACGTTCACCGACACCGCGACGAGCAACACGATCAAGCTCGACGTGGGAATGAAGGCACTGCCCGCAACCGGATCGACAAGCACGACGTACACGCTCACCTGGGCGACCGCGGCACCTCCTGCGGGGTACGCGGAGGACATTCAGGTCACCTATCCAGGTACGTCCACGTGGGTGTCGCTGTTCAAGGCCACGACCGCGACGTCGGGGACGTTCGTTCCAAACAACGGCACCGGGACGTACAAGTTCCGGGCCCGGTTCCACAGCACGACCAACAGCGGCGCCTCGACTTATACGAGCAACGCCACCATCACCGTCAGCTGAGTCTCACGCTCCGTTCGGCCGTACCGCCACGCCGGTGCGGCCTTACGGAGCGATCAGCCCGGCGCGGATGGCGTAGCGGGTCAGGTCGACCCGGTTTCGCAGGCCGAGCTTGTGGCGCAGGTTCTCGCGGTGGCGCTCGACCGTCCGCGGGCTGATCACGAGCATCTCGGCGATCTCGCGTGACGTGTGGCCGTCGGCGATCAGCGCCAGGATCTGCGACTCGCGCCCGGTGAGCGCGACGGTCGGCTCATTGTCGCGGAGGGCGTGACTGATCAGCGAGCGCTCCGTCTCGGGGCATACGAACGGCTCGCCGCGCATGGCCGAGCGGCAGGCGCGGATGAGATCGTGGTCGGCGACCGACTTGAGCACGTAGCCACTCGCTCCCGCCCGCACGGCCTCGAGGAAGTACTGCTCGTTGTCGTGCATCGACAGGATCAGCGTCCGCAGGTGCGGCCGCAGCCGGGCAAGCTCGTGCGCGGCCTGGATGCCGTTCATCTCCGGCATCGAGATGTCGAGGATGGCCAGGTCGACGTCGTCCTTGACCGCCCGCCGCACGGCCTCGGCACCGTCGCCGGCCTCGCCGACGACGCGCAGATCGGGCTCGGACTCGAGCACGAGCCGAAGCCCCCGCCGTACCACGGCGTGATCGTCGGCGATCAGGATCCGGATCGGGCGGGTCTCCGGCATCACGCCGGGCGGGGTCGGTTGGGTCGCGAGCGGGACGGTCAGGCCGACCTCCACACCGCCCGGGTCGCCGCCGGCGAGCACGAGCTGCCCGCCGATCATGAGCGCCCGTTCCCGCATGCCCCTGATGCCGCCGCCCATCTTGGGGCCGGGGTCCAATCCGCGGCCGTCGTCCACTACCCGCAGCACGACCGCGTCCGGCGCGCCGGCGACGCTCACGTGCACATGTGAGCAGCCCGAGTGGCGCACGGCGTTGGTGAGCGCCTCCTGGGTGATGCGGTAGACGGCG
>DATCPV010000312.1:0-2034 GCA_036569885.1 Gaiellales bacterium
GGAAAGGAAGGCGGCAAGCCAGAGCCGCGGCGAGAGGTCGAGGCGCACCCGAGGCGCCGGAGCCGGCTGGGAGCCCATCGCCGCCAGCACCCGCCGGCCCGCGCGCAGGCGCCGCTCGGCCCGGGCGGCGTCCCCCGCGAGCATCGACACGAGCACCTCGGGGTGCGAGACGGCGGCGTCAACGGTGGGCGAGAAACCGGCGAGCACCGCATTCGCCCGGTCGATGAGGGCGAAGGCCTTGTCGAACTCCCCGCGCATGCCATGCAGCCCGGCAACCTGGTGGTGCGCCAGCGCCTCGGCCCACGGATCGCCGCGGAGCCGGGCGAGGATCTCGCCGCAGCGGCCGAACGCCTCGTCCACCGGCATCGGCCCGTGCGTCAGCGCCGATGCGTCCCACCCGAGCACGTCTGCGACCATGCGGTCGTCGCCGGCCCGGCCGGCTGCGGCCGCCGCCCGGCGCCAGTCGGTCACGGCCTCCCCGGCCTGCCCGCGAATCCACGAGAGCAACGCCCGCAGATGCCACAGCCGAGCCAGGCCGGCGTGGTCGCCCGCCTCCTCGAGCGAGCGGGCCAGGCGTCCGCCCTGCCGCGCGGTCTGTCGGGCAACGGCGTCGGGATCGACCTGCAGCCGCACCAACAGCCGCTCGACCCGGGCCCGGGTCTCGAGCCCCGCGTCACCACGTCCGCCCGCGAGCCGAACCGCCTCCGAGAGCGCGTTTTGGGCGAGGTCGAACCGGCCCTCCTCCCGCAGCACGCCGCCCAGGTCGATCAGGAGCGCCGGCCGCTCCGGATCGTCCGGCGGCCGCAGCGCGACCGCCCGGGTGAGCAGGTTGGCGGCGGCCGACCGATCACCCGCGGCGAGCACGCGCCGGCCGGCGGCGCTCAGGTGCCCCGATGCGTCGTCAGCGAGCGCACGGTGCGGCGAGGCGTCGACCCGGCCCAGCTGGCGACGGTAGCCATAAGCCTGCTCGAGGTGGTAGCCGACGATCTCGTCGACCTCGCGGCGCCCCGCGGTCGCAGCCCGCAACCATGTTGCGAAACCCACATGGAGGTCGGCGCGGCGCCGCTTGGGGATGAGGTCGTAGGCGGCGTCACGCACGAGGATGTGGGTGAAGCGGTAGCCCCGCTCTCCGGCGAACACGGTCGGCCCGCGGCGCACCAGCTCGCGCTGTTGGAGCTCGGCAAGCGCCGCGCCGACGTCGATGCCGGGCTGGTCCGAGAGCAGGGCCGAGACGACGCCGGCGTGGAACCCGCGGCCCTCGATCGCCGCCGCCTCGATCACGCGCCGCGGTGCCGACGGCAGGCCGTCCACGCGCGCGGCAAGGAGCGCCTGGATGCTCGGCGGCGTCGCCCCGGCGGGATCGTCCGCCCGCATCGCGACCAGCTGTTCGAGGAAGAGCGGGTTGCCCTCGGCGGCGGCGAGGATCTCGTCGCGGCGCACACGGGCGCCCCGCCGGCCGGCGAGCCCGCGCAGCAGGCGGGCCGAGTCGGTGCCCGACAGCGGCCGCAGGCGCAGGGTCGCACCCCGTCCGAACGCCGTCGCCCACCTGGGCCGGCGCTCCAGGAGATCGTCACGGGCGAGGCAGACGATCGGCACCGGCGCCGAGGTGACGTAGCTCGCCAGGTACTCGATCAGGTCGAGCAGCTGCGGCTCGGCCCAGTGGATGTCGTCGAAGACCACCACCACCGGCGCCGGCCGGGCCAGCGCCTCGAGCATCCTGCGCACCGCCCACTGGACGTCCTGTGCCGACGCGGTCGAGTCGGATCGGCCGATCGCGGCCGACACCATCGCCGCCGCGAGCTCGTCCTGCTCGTCGCCGGCCATGAGGTCGGGCAGCGCCTCGGCACCGCCGAGGTCGTCAACGATGTCCTTCAGCGGCCAGTAGGTGATGCCCTCGCCGTACGGCAGGCACCGGCCGACGACGATCCGCGCGTCCCCCTCGAGGCCGGCGAGGAACTGCCGCGCCAATCGCGACTTGCCGATCCCGGCCGGCCCGAACACCGTGGTGACCACGCACCGCCGCTGCTCGACGGA
>DATCPV010000313.1:0-5718 GCA_036569885.1 Gaiellales bacterium
TCGTCACGCCCGGCCGCACCAGCGCGATCGCCCGGTCGAGCAGGTCGCGGCAGCGGCGGTACGCATCGACCTGGGCCCGCGACGCGCTGCCGATCGCGAAGGTGCGGTAGTAGCAGGTGCGATAGCCCATGTGGCTGTGCAGGATGTCGAAGTAGGCCGGATCGCCGGGCCGCAGCACGCGGTCGCTGTACACGTGCGGGTGGGGGTTGGCGCGCTCGCCCGAGATGGCGTTCACGCCCTCGACGTGCTCTGACCCCAGGTCGTACAGCACCTTGCTGACCAGCCCGACGCACTCGTTCTCGCGCATGCCGGGCCGCATGTTGCGGTAGAGCTGGTCGTAGGCGGCGTCCACCATCATGCACGCCGTGTCGAGCAGTGTCACCTCGTCGACCGTCTTGATCACGCGGGCCGACTGCATGAGCTGCTGGCCGTCGACGATCTCGAGGCCCAGGGCCTGGAGCGCGAACATGACCGCCGGCTCGACGACGTCGACGCCCAGCGGCTCGTCGGCCAGCCCGCGCGCGTCCAGCTCGCGCCGGATCTTGGAGGCCACGTCCTCGGCCCGGCCGCTCTCGGGCGACATGGCGCCGCGCATCGTCGAGATGCCGGCCGGCGTGCGGTCCTCGAGCCACGGGCAGTAGAGCTCGTGATGGCGCGCGGCCGAGCCGAAGTCCCACACGATCGGCTCGGCGCCGCGGCAGAGGAGCGAGAACCGGGCCAGCTTGTCCATCGCCCAGGTGCCGATGTGGGTCGAGGTGACGTAGCGGATGTTGGCCATGTCGAAGCACAGGAGCGCGCCCATCTCGGAGCGTTCGAGCAGACCGGAGATGCGCTCGAGCCGCTCGCGCCGCAGCCGGTCGACGTCGACCCGCTGCTCCCAGTCGACCGCGTTCAGCCCAAACGTCTTGCCCATAGCTCCACCTCCCCGTCAGGCCGGCCCGGCGACGGCCAGCCGCTCGAGCACGCTGCGGGCGATCGCGTCGGCATCCGGCAGGAACGCATCCTCGAGCACCGGGCTGTAGGGGATCGGCGTGTCGGGCGTCGTCAGCGTCCACACGTCGTCGAGGTCGCCCAGCGCCCGCGCCGCCACCGCGCCCACGAGGCCGCTCGCCCAGCCGCCGAGCTCCGTCCCCTCCTCGACCGCCAGGAGCCGTGACGTCTTGCGCACCGACTCCACCACCGTCGCGTGGTCGAGCGGGCGGAGGCTGCGCAGGTCGATGACCTCGGCGTCGACGCCCGCGGCGGCAAGCGTGTCGGCGGCGGCGAGGGCGTCGTGCACACCTCGCATCACGGACACGATGGTGATGTCCGCACCGCTGCGCACAACCCGCGCCGAGCCGATCTCGACCGGCTCGGCGCCGATCTCGCCCTTCACCGGGTACAGCCGCTTGTGCTCCAGCACGATCACCGGGTTGGGGTCGCGCACGGCGGCCGCGATCAACCCGCGCGCGTCGTCGGGGAACGCCGGCGCGACGATCTTGAGCCCCGCGACGCTCTGCAGCCATGTGGCCGGCGTCTGCGAGTGAATGGCGCCGAAGCGGCCGCCGGCGCCGACCGCGCACCTGACGACGAGGGGCACCGGCGCCTGCTCGTTCGACATGTACCAGTACTTGGCCGCCTGGTTCACCAGGCTGTCCATTGCCAGCGCCATGAAGTCCCCGAACATGATCTCGATGACCGGCCGCAGCCCGGTGACCGCGCTCCCGAAGGCGGCGCCGGCCAGCGCCAGCTCCGAGATCGGGGTGTCGAAGACCCGCTCGTCGCCGAACTCCTCCGCCAGGCCTGGCGTGGCCTTGAACACGCCGCCTGCCGCCGCGATGTCCTCGCCGAACAGCACGACTCGGTCGTCACGGCGCATCTCCTCGGCGAGCGCGTCGCGCACGGCGGTGCGCATGTCGGCGATCACTGTGCGTACTCCGCGGCGGGGTCGCCCGGGTCGGGGTAGGGATCGGCCACCGCCAGGGCGACCCCGGCCTGCACATCCGACCGGACGGCCGCCTCGCGGCCCGTGATCTCGTCGGCCGGCATCCCCGCCTGCGCAAGCCGCTCCGACGCCACGGTGAGCGGGTCACGCGCCATCCACGTCTCGAGCTCGCCGTCGGCTCGGTATGCGCCAGGGTCGGTCTTCGAGTGGCCCAGATGGCTGTAGGTGAGGCACTCGAGGAACGCCGGGCCGTCGCCGCGGCGGGCGTGGTCGACGGCCTCGCGGGCGGCCGCCCGCACCAGCTCGACATCGTTTCCGTCCACCTTCTCGGCGGGCATGTCGTACCCGGCGGCGCGGGCGCGGATGTCGCCGCCGGCGGTGACCGAGGCCATGGGCGTGAACTCGCCGTAGAGGTTGTTCTCGCACACGAAGACCACCGGCAGACGGCGGACGCGGGCAAAGTTCAGGCACTCGTGGAAGTAGCCGTGGTTCGTCGCGCCGTCGCCGAAGAACGCGACGGCGACACCGCCGGTGCGCTGCAGCGAGAGGCCGGCCCCGGTGGCGGCGGCGATGCTGCCGCCGACGATGCCGAAGCAGCCGATCAGGCCGTGGTCGAGATCGATCACGTTCATCGACCCGGCCCGGCCGCCGCACACCCCGGTGCTCCGGCCCATCAGCTCCGCCGCGAGCGCGCGGGGCTCGGTGCCCATGGCGAGCGCCGCTCCGTGGCCGCGGTAGGTGGCGGCAACCCGGTCTCCGGCCGAAAGCGCCGAGCAGACGCCGACCGAGCAGGCCTCCTGGCCGGTGTACAGGTGCACGGTGCCGTGAATCTCCCCGCGCAGGAAGAGCCGCTGCATCTCGTCCTCGAACGCGCGGATGCGCACCATCTGTCCGTAGAGGTCGAGCAAACCCTCGTGCTCGACCGCCGCAACGGCGGGACTCGACCCGCCTCCGGCGTTGCTCACCCGCACTCCTTCGCAATTGCCGACCCGGCTCATGCAAACGATTGCAAAGACGTGCCGCGTTGTCAAGCTCGACCCGCCCTTCTGAGGTGATCCATTACATTGCGGCATCGCCGAGCCGCCCCAACCACTCCCTCTGACAGGCCACACGCTCACGCCGGCGGGTGTCGCCGAGGTCGCCCACTCGGGCCGCACGGTCGAGATCGTGCCTGCCGCCCGCGCCCGCATCGCGTCGGCGCGAACGGTGCTCGAGCAGGCGCTCGCCGAGGGCCGCCCGGTGTACGGGCTCACCACCGGCCTCGGCGCCCGGGTGGTCGATCCATTCCCGCCCGAGCAGGCACGCGAGCAGTCGGCTCGGATCATCCGCGGCCGGGCGACCGCGGTCGGCGAGCCGATGCCGAGCGCGGCGGTGCGGGCGGCGATGCTGGTGCGGTTGAACGGGTTCTGCGCCGGCGGGGCGGGGGTGTCGCGGACGGTGGCCGATACGTTCGCCGCGATGCTGAACGCCGGCGTCCATCCGATCGTCCCGCGCACCGGCTCGATCGGCGCGGGCGACCTGTGCCTGCTGGCCCACGTCGGGCTGGTGCTCCTGGGCGAGGGCGAGGCCGAGCTGGCGGGCGAGCGGCTCGGCGGCGCCGACGCGCTTCGCCGCGCGGGCATCGCCCTCCCCGAGCTGGGCGCGGGGGACGGGCTTGCGATCTGCAACTCCTCGGCCGTCGCGGCGGGGGTGGCCGCCCTCGCCCTCGAGGCGGGGGACCACCTGCTGGACGTGGGCGAGATCGCCGCCGCGCTCTCGATGGAGGGCTTCCGAGCGTCGGTGTGGCCGATCGCCGCCGACGTGGCCGGCGCGCATCCCGCCCCCGGGCAGGAGTGGCAGGCGGCGGGCCTGCGGGAGCTCTTGCAGGGCGGCTCGCTGCTTGAACCGGGCGCCGCCCGGCGGCTGCAGGACCCGCTCAGCTTCCGCTGTGCGAGCCACGTGCATGGCGCGCTTCGCTCGGCGCTCGACCTGCTCGCCGCCGCGGTCATCGCCGAGCTGAACGGCGCCGGCGACAACCCGCTCGTGCTGCCCGGCGGCGAGATCGTCTCGACCGGAAACTTTCACACGCCGGCGCTGGCGCTGGCGCTGGATGCGACGGCGATCGCGCTCGCCCAGACCGCCGCGCAAGTGGCCGAGCGGCCGGCGCGGCTCGCGACCGAGCGGCTGAGCGGCCTGCCCGCGAACCTCACCCCGGACGGCAACGGCCGCTCGGGCATCGCCCCGCTCCTCAAGAGCGCCCAAGCGCTCGCCGTCGAGATCCGGCACCTGGCCGCGCCGTTTGCGATCGACCCGAGCTTCGGAGCCGACGGCGTCGAGGACGACTCCACGAACGCGGCCGCGGCGGCGATGCGGCTGGACGCCCAGATACAGCTGCTCGGCCGCCTGATCGCGCTCGAGCTCGTGTGTGCGGCCCAGGCGGTCGACCTGGCCGCGCCGGCCGACCTCGGCCGCGGCACGGCCGCCGCCCACGCCTGCGTCCGCCAGCTCGTTGCGCCGCTCGGCGACGACCGCGCGCTCGGCGCCGACGTCGAGCGCGTCTGGCGCGGGCTGGTGGTGACCGGCGTCCTGCGCGAGCGAGTGCTGGAGGCCGTGCGGTAGCCGCGCTCGAGCTGACCTATCTGAGCGGCGCCGACATCGACCGGCTCGAGCTCGGGGCAGACGACATCCTGACCGCCGTCTCCGACGTGCTGGCCGCCCAGGGACGCGGCGAGACGGTGATCGAGCGGCGCGTGCACCTGTTCCCCGGCGGTGACGCCGATGGGCACTTCAACGTCCTGCGCGGATCGCTGCCCCGGGCCGGGGTCGCCGGCGTCAAGGTCGTCGGCGACTACGTCGGCAATCACCTCCGCGGCCTGCCTTCCGAGCTCGCCCTGCTGACGCTCTACGACACCGAGACCGGCGCGCCCACGGCCATCCTCGACGCAACCGCCATCACCGCCATGCGCACCGGTGCGGTCACCGCCGTCGGCGCGCGCCACCTCGCGAGGCCCGACAGCCGGGTGCTCGCCCACATCGGCAGCCGGGGCACGGCCGAGTGGAACGTGCGCCTCCTCTGCCTCGTCCTGCCGGAGCTGGACGAGATCCGCATCCACTCGCGCACCGAGCGCAACCGCACGGCCCTGGCCGGGGACCTCGTGGCGGAGCTCGGGCTCGCGGTGCGGGCTGTGGACAGCTGGGAGGAGTGCGTCCGCGGTGCCGACGTCGTGGTCGAGGCGACGCGGCTCCAGGCGCCCGAGCCGCTGCTTCGCACCGAGTGGATCGGCCCAGGTGCGCTGGTCGTGCCCTACGGCACGATGAGCGCGGTCGAGCTCAGCCTGACCGACATCATGGACAAGGTGGTCGTGGACGACTGGGGCCAGGCCGGGGCCGGGCCGCTCGGGGCGCTGCGGGCGCACGTCGACTCCGGCCGGCTGTCAGCGGCGACGCTGTACGCCGAGCTCGGCCAGATCGTCTGCGGCGACCGGCCAGGCCGGGAATCGGACGACGAGCGGATCCTGCTGTGGCACCGCGGCCTCAGCCTCACCGACATCGCCCTCGGCCAGGCCATGCTTGTTCGTGCGCGCGAGCGTGGCCTCGGGACACGGCTGCCGTACCGCTAGGAACGGCAACGCCGGCCGGGGAGCGGACTCCCCGGCCGGCGTAAGATCAGCCGATCAGAAGGTGACGCGAGCGGTGGGCGACCATCCGGACGAGAATGCGCCCTTGGTGGTGCGCACCTGGAACTTGTACAGACCAGGGCCGCCCGTCGGGGTGTAGATGAACGTTGTACCCGTCTGCGCAGACGCAACGGTGGT
>DATCPV010000314.1:0-2543 GCA_036569885.1 Gaiellales bacterium
ACCCTGCAGGTGTGGCTCGAGCGGGGAGGCAAACTGTGGCTCACCAAGCGCACGGTCGCCCGCACGCCGGCCGTCGCCGGTGCAGCCGTCAAGCAGCTCTTCGGCGGGCCGAACGCCGCCGAGAAGGCCGCGGGGGTCGGCTCTGCTGTGCCCGCGGGCAGCAGGCTGCGCGGCATCTCGATCAACGCCCGCCGCACCGCCACGATCGACGTGAGCCGGGTGTTCGCCGCACCGGGCGACCGGGCGTCGGTGCGCATGCGGCTCGCTCAGCTGACGTTCACCGCCAGCCAGTTTCCAACCATCGACCGCGTTCGCCTCGAGGTCGCAGGCCAGGTCGTCCACTCGATCGCCGGCGTCCCCGTGCCCCAGCCGGCCGCCCAACAGGACTTCTACCGCCTCGTGCCGGCGATCGTGGTCTCGCGCCCGGCGATCGGCGCCCGCATCCCGGCCACGATCACCGTGACGGGGACCGCCGACGTCTTCGAGGCGGTCGTGCATATTCGCATCCTGAACGCCAACGGGCGGCTGCTCTCGGCGACGCACGTCCTGGCCAGCTGCGGCACCGGCTGCCGCGGCACCTACACGGCGACGCTCAGCTACCACGTCCTGCGCAAGCAGCGCGGCACGGTGCTGATCAACGGCGACAACGGCAGGGGGACCCCGCCGCCGGTCACCCGCGTGCCGGTGCGGCTCTCGGTGGGTTGACCCATCTCTATGTGCGTTTCGCGACAGCCCGGGCGACGGCAGCCTCGATCAGGTCGTCGCCCGGGTCGCGGCCCCACACCGGGCTGCCCACGCCTTCGAGGAGGGCAAAGCGCACCCGCCCGGCGCGGGCCTTCTTGTCGTGCGCCATCGCGTCGATGATGGCCGTAGGGCTGACGTTGCGGGCGGTTACCGGCAGGCCGTGGCGGCGCAGGAGTGCACGCACCTCGGGCTCGACCCCCGGGTCGAGGCCCTCGGATTGGGCCGACAGCCAGAGCGCCGAGAGCAGGCCGATCCCGACCGCCTCGCCGTGTGCGAACGCCTTGTACTCGGTCGCCACCTCGATGGCATGTCCGATCGAGTGGCCCAGGTTCAGGACCGCGCGGCGGCCCTGCTCGGTCGGATCCGCGGCGACCACTCGCACCTTGTAGGCCGAACAGCGGCGGATCAGCTCGAGCCGCTGGTCGGGGGTACCCCGGCCCGGCTCCCACTCGCGCACCATCTCCCACAGGCGCCCGCCGGCGAGCAGGGCCGTCTTGATCACCTCGGCAAAGCCGCACGCCCATTCCCGCACGGGCAGCGTCTCGAGCACGCTCGGATCCGACACGATCCACTCGGGCTGATGGAACGCGCCGACCGCGTTCTTCGAGGCCGGCAGGTCGATCCCCGTCTTGCCGCCAATCGCCGCATCCACCATCCCGACGAGCGACGTGGGCACGGCGATCCAGGGCACGCCGCGGTGGTAGGTCGCGGCCAGGAACCCGGCGACGTCCGTCGCGGCGCCGCCGCCCAGCGCGACGACGACGTCACCGCGCTCGAGGCCGAACTCCGCAAGGCGCGTCCACGCCTGCCGGGCCACCGCGACCGTCTTGGCCGCCTCGCCGACGGGCAGGCGCACGGTCACAAACGGCTCGCAGGGCGGCCCGATGAGGCGGAGCACGGCCCGATCGGCGATCAGGGCAACCCGGCGTGCGCCGATCAGCCGGTCGAGCTCCCCCAGCGCGCTCGACCGCGCCAACGGGGCGAGAAGGGCCTCCTCGCCGTGCATCTCCTCGGCATCGACCATCGCATCGGCGGCGGCGTGGTAGAGCGACCGGCGCCGGTCGTACAGCTCGGCAAACCCGCGCGCCTCCGCCGCCAGCGGGCGCTCGCCGGCGTCGGCCTCGATCCGGCGCCAGGCCGTCTGCGGCGAGACGTCCAGGAGCACGGTGAACGAGCCGTCGCGCAGCCGCTCGCGGATCAGCGGCGAGGTGACCGCCCCGCCGCCGAGCGCCACCACCACCCCGGTCTCGTGCAGGAGCCGCATCACGACCCGCTCCTCGAGCGCCCGGAAGGCGACCTCGCCGTCTGCGGCGAAGATCTCCCTGATCGAGCGGCCGGCCTCGCGCTCGATCTCGGCATCGGCGTCGACCGCCCGCCAGTTCAGCCGGTCGGCGAGCACGACCGCGGCCGACGTCTTGCCCGAGCCCATGAACCCGATCAGGGCCAGGTTGCGGTAGGGCCCGGGGATCACGCCCGGGCGACGCGCTCGAGGTACGCGGCGTGCGCGGCCACGAAGTCGCCCACCGCGTCGCCGCCGAACTTCTCGGCGGCGGCCCGCGCCAGCTCCCAGGCGACCGCGGCCTCGGCGACGACCGCTGCGGCCGGGAGCACGGTGACGTCGCTGCGCTCGGCGTGGGCCTGCTGCGGCTCGTGGGTCCCGAGCTCGACGCTCGCGAGTGGCCGCATCAGTGTGGGCAGGGGCTTCCAGATCGTCCGCACGACCACCTCCGCACCGTTCGTCATCCCGCCCTCGAGCCCGCCGGCGGTGTCGGTGCGGCGGTGATAGCCCTTCTCCCCGG
>DATCPV010000315.1:0-3831 GCA_036569885.1 Gaiellales bacterium
CGCCTCGACCCCCTCGCCGCGGCACTCAAGCTGATCCAGACCCACCCCCACGTCGCGGTTGAGGAACTGGAGGGACGGGTCACCACCGGCCCCGCCGCGGTCGAGCGGATCCTCTCCGCAGTCCGGCCCGCCGGCGTCAGCTCCGGCACCTGGGAGTCGCTCTCGCGTGCGGCTGCGGCCGGCCTGGCCCGCGCATGAGCCGCCGGGTGATCGCCGGGGCGGCGATGATCGTGGCCACCAGTGCGGCGATCCAGATCGCCGCCGCCGTCGCGCATGGACTGTTCGCCCAGCTCGGCCCTGCGGGCACCTCGGCCCTCCGCTTCACCCTGGGCGCAGCCATCATCGTGGTCGCGGTGCGGCCTCGCCTCCAGGGCCGGGCCCGTGCGACCTGGGGGGTGATCGTCGCCTACGGCCTCTCGCTCGCCGCCCTCAACCTCACGTTCTTCGAGGCCATCCAGCGGATACCACTCGGCATCGCGGTCACCTTCGCGTTCATTGCCCCGCTCGGCATCGCCCTGGCCGGCTCCCGCCGCCGCCGCGACGTCGCATTCGCGCTGCTGGCCGCGGCCGGCGTCGTCACCCTCGGAGGCATCGACCGGGCGGCGTCGGTGACCGGGATCGCACTCGCCGTGGCTGCCGGCTGCGCCTGGGCCTGCGTCGCCTTCGCCGGCCGCAGCGTCGGCCGCCGCACCCGCCGGATCGACGGCCTCGCCCTCGCCCTCCCGATCGCGGCCCTCGTCACGCTCCCGTTCGGCGTCGGCCACGTGGGGGCGGTCGACGGGCACGCGCTCGGCCTCGGGCTCGTGATCGCGATCGGCGGCCTGATCGTCCCGTTCGCCCTCGAGCTGGAGGGGCTCCGCCGACTCGAGCCCCGCCTCGTCGCCGTCATCTACAGCGTCGATCCCGCCATCGCCTCGCTCGTCGGCCTGGTCGGCCTCTCGCAGGATCTCAGCCCGACTCAAATCGTCGGGATCGTCGCGGTGATGATCGCAAGCGCGGGTGCGACGGCGGCGGCTGGGGGTGGTTCGAGTGGCCATAACGGCCAATTGGCGCCTGCAGACATTGCCAATTGGCCGATCGCCGAAAAAACGTAACCCGCCCTACTCCGAGCTGACGGTGACCTTGTCCATCGTGACCGGCTCTACGGGGCGGTCGCGGCCGTCGCGGTCGACGCTCTCGATGGCGTCCACGACGTCCTGGCCGGACGTCACCTGCCCGAAGGCGGTGTGCTTGCCGTCGAGCCAGGGCGTGGCGTCGGCGGTGACGATGAAGAACTGGCTGCCGTTCGTGTTCGGGCCGGCATTGGCCATGGCCAGCGTGCCCTTGACGATGCGGTGATGGTTGATCTCGTCCTTGAAGTTGTACCCGGGGCCGCCGGTGCCGGTGCCCTCGGGGCACCCGCCCTGGATCATGAAGCCGGGGATGATCCGGTGGAAGATGAGGCCGTCGTAGTAGCCGTCCGCCGCCAGCTTCGTGAAGTTCGCAACCGTCTCGGGCGCGTCGTCGGCAAACAGCTCGAGCTCGATCGTGCCCTTGCTCGTCTCGATGGTGGCGCTGGTGTTCGGCATGCGGCTGACCCCTGGATTGGATGGCTCGGACATCCGCACGATAGTGAAGACGGTCATTCCCCGATCCGGGTCAGCGCGGGGATCGCACCCAGCCGCTGGTACTCGGTCCGGGCGGCCGCAACGTCCCCGGCGAGCTCGAGGCAGCGGGCGTGCTCGAACCGGCAGCCGAGCTGGGCGAAGAGCGCGGTCGCCCGTTCGAGCGCCTGCTCGTCGCCCGCGATGCCGCGGACGCGGTCGAGCTGGGCCAGGACCCGTGGCAGCTCGTCCACCCCGGGCAGCCCGGCCACGCGCTCGAGCGTCGCGTCGAGCTCATCCCAGCGGCCGAGCATCGCCAGCGCCTCGGCCCGCACGGCGAGCCCCGTCGGCCCCACATCGTGGAGGTGGCGCACCCGGTCGAAGGCCAGCTCCGGCTCGCCGCGGCCGAGCAGCGCGTGCGCCACCATCTGCTGAAACGCGGCCGCCGGCGCCGCTCCGAGGCGCTGCTCCAACTCATCCGCCTGCTCCTGGTCGCCGCGCAGCAGGTGCACCGCCGCCGCCACCCCGGTCGCCCGCCCGGCCGTCATGCCGCCCCGGCGTCCGCCGCGCCGGTGGAGCGCCAGGTAGCGGTCGTACGCCCGGAGTGCGTCGTCCCACCGATCCCAGTAGAAGAGCGCCTCGGCGACGTGGAGCACAGGGCGGGCCTGCCAGTGCGCATCCTGCTCGGCGCCGGGTGTGAGGCCGAGATCGCCTGCGACCACGGCGGCCGCGTAGTCGCCCACGGCGATCCGCGTCTGGGCGGCCTGCGAGCTGGCATCCATGCGCTCCTCGCGCCTGCCGCCGGCCACCGCGAGCTCGAGCCGCCGGTCGGCCAGGTCGCGTGCCTCGCGGTGGCGGCCCAGGCTGACGAGCATGCCGCCGATGGCGTCCATCGCCGCCGAGCGCAGGGCCGGGCGGCCCATCCGCTCGCCGATCGCAAGCGCCTCCTCGCCCGAGCGCAAACCCGCCTCGAGCAGCGCCGAATCGGTCGAGTCGTATCGCCAGTGGCTGAGGGCGCTCGCGACGAGCAGGCGCCCCTCGACCGCGTCGTCGCCGGCTGAGCGAGCCTCACGGAGCGCCCGGGCAATCGTCTCCCCCACAACCTGCCGCGTCGGCAGTCCGGTCAGCATCGAGCCCCACCGCGTTGGCATATCGACCCACTTCCACCGCAGCCGGGCGAGATCGGCGGCGGGGAGCCCGGCCGCCTCGGCGTGCTCCAACGCCTCCTGGTAGGCCGAAAATGCATCCTCCGCCGCCTCAGTCATCCAGCGGGCGTCGCCGATCGCCTCCGCCGCGGCCGACTGCTCGCGGTCGCCGGAAGCGAGCGACTGCGCGAGGCTCGCCTGGCGCAGCGCGAGGCCGTGGGCGTACACCGCCCGGGCGTCGGCGGCCGCGGCGAGCAGGAGCCGGACGGCGTCGGCACGGGCCTCGTCTGCCCCCAGCCCGGCGGCGGTCGCGTAGTGGCTTGCGAGCGTCTGGCGGCTGACGACGGGGTCGGGCTCGAGCGTGCGGGCGAGGGCGAGGTGCAGCCGGGCGCGCTCGCTGCGGGGGATGCTCTCGTAGGCGACATCGCGGATCAGGGCGTGCTTGAAGGCCTGGCCGCCGCCCGGCTCGGTGTGGATCAGGCCGCGCTCGGACAGCCGGCGCAGCGTGCGGGCGAGCTCGGGCCCACCGGCCACTGCCGCCAGCTGGGCCTGTGTGAACCGGCGCCCGATCACCGCGGCCCGCTGCAGCACCTGCTTCGTGTCGGCCGGGAGCAGGTCGATCCGGGCGGCGATGACGCCCTGAACGGTCTCGGGCACGCGATCGGCGCCCTCGCCCGTCATCGCCAGGATCTCCTCGAGGAAGAACGGGTTGCCCCCGGCGAGCGCCACCTCGCCATCCTGCTCGCCGCCGAGTGCGGTGGCGAGGCGCCGCATCTGGTCGGTGCCGAGGGCCGAAAGCGTCACGGTCGTCTCGTCACGCATGCCCGAACCCCAGCCGGGATGCCGCACCAGCAGGTCGACGCGGGCCAGGAACAGCACGACGAGCGGGACGCGCGTATCGGTGCGGATGACCGAGGAGACGAGCTCGAGCAGCGCCGGCTCGGCCCAGTGCGCGTCCTCGACCACGAGCAGGGTCGGCTGGCGCTCCGCCATCGCGAGCAGCAGGTGCCGCCAGGCGTCGCGCCCGCTCTGCGGGTCGCGCTCGAGCTCGTCGCTCTCGCGATCGGGCCTGCGCCGGTTGGAGACGGTCCGCAGGAGCTCCT
>DATCPV010000316.1:0-2919 GCA_036569885.1 Gaiellales bacterium
CGTCGGCCGTGCCGGACGAGCTCGACGAGCTGGCAGCCGCGTCCGAGCTCGGGCTGCGGGTGATCGGCCGCGGCGAGCTCCTGGCCGAGCTGGTGGCCCTGCGGCGGTCGATCTGCGTCGCGGGCGCGCACGGCAAGACGACGACCACCGCGATGATCGCCTACGCCGCCCAGCGGATCGGCCTGGAGCCGACCTGGCTCGTCGGCGGCGAGGTGCCCCAGCTCGGCGGCAACGCCGGGCCGGGGAGCGGCGACCTGCTGGTGGCCGAGGCGGACGAGTCGGACGGAAGCTGCGCGCTGCTGCGCCCGGACGTGGCCGTGGTCACGAACGTCGACCTCGACCATCACGCCCGGTTCGGCTCGCTCGCCGAGGTCGAGCAGCTCTTTGCCGACTGGGTCGCCCACGTGCCCGTGGACGGCGCGGTGGTGGTCGGGGACGGCGTGTCCCTGCCCGCGGGCGCCGCCCCCGTCGCGCGGTTCGGGTTCGACGCCGGCGCCGACTGGCACATCACCGGTTTCCGCGCCCGGCCGGAGGGGTCGCGGTTCTGGCTCTCGGTGCCCGGCGAGGCGCCGCTCGACGTCGGGCTGAAAGTGCCGGGCGCGCACAACGCCCGTAACGCCGCCGGCGCCCTGGCGGCGCTGGCGGCGGCCGGGGCCAGTCCGGCCGATGCGGCGGCCGCACTGGCCGACTTCTCCGGCGTGGGGCGGCGGTTCGAACTGCGCGGCGCCGTGGCCGGCACGACGATCGTCGACGACTACGCCCACAACCCGGCCAAGGTCGCCGCGGTCATCGACGCCGCCCGGACGTACGCACCGGCGCGCGTGGTGGTCTGCTTCCAGCCGCACCTGTACTCGCGCACCGCCGCCTCGGCGCACGCGTTCGGCGCGGCGCTCGCGGAGGCCGACGAAGTGGTGGTGACCGAGATCTACGCGGCCCGGGAGCGGCCGGTCGCCGGTGTCACCGCCAAGCTGGTCGTCGACGCGGTGTCGGAGCGGCGGCCCGGCATGCCGCTCGCGTATATGCCGAGCCTCGCCGACGCGGCGGGCTACCTGCGTGTGCGCCTGCGCGACGGTGACCTGATGCTGACGGTCGGTGCGGGCGACGTCCGCGGCGTGGGCGACACCCTCCTGCGATGAGCCGCGAGCCGGCCTGCGTCCAGGCGGACTATCCCGTCTCGCGGTTGACCACCGTCGGCACCGGCGGCCCGGCGCGGTGGTTCGGCCGCCCGGAGAACCGCGCCGCCCTGGACGAGGTGCTGCAGTGGGCGGAGGCCGAGGAGCTCGAGATCGCCGTCGTCGGCCTCGGCTCGAACCTGCTCGTTGCCGACGAGGGCTACGACGGCGTCGTGCTGCGGCTGGCGGGCGAGCTGGCCCGGATCGCACGCGACGGCGAGCGGATCGTGTGCGGGGGCGGCGCCACGCTCGCAGCCGTCGTCAAGCGGGCCACCGGGTGGGGCCTGGCCGGGATCGAGTTCGGCTGCGCGATCCCCGGAACGGCCGGCGGCGCGGTGCGCATGAACGCGGGCGCCTACGGCGGCGAGCTGCGCGACGTGCTCGAGGCGGCGGTTGTGGTGGGCGCGTCCGGTGAGCGCCGGGGCGGGCCCGCACTGTTCGACATGACCTACCGGCACTCGAACCTGGCGCCGGGCGAGGTGGTCGCCGAGGCGGTGCTGCGGCTGCGCCGCGACGACCCGAACGTGATCCGCGCGACCGTCGCCGACATGCAGCGCCGCCGGCGCGAGGCCCAGCCCGCGAAGGTGCGCACCTTCGGGTCGGTGTGGAAGAACCCCGACGGCGAACTGTCGGCCGGCCGGCTGCTCGAGGAGTGCGGCCTGAAGGGGTTCGTCTCGGGCGGGGCCCGGATCTCGCCGGTACACGCGAACTTCATCGAGAACGTCGGCGGTGCCCGCTCGGCCGACGTGGTCGCGCTCATGGTCGAGGCCCGCCGCCGCGCCCACGACCGGTTCGGGATCGAGTTGGAGCATGAGGTGCAGATGCTCGGCCCGATCGGGCTTCCGCCTTCGGGCTGACCGGGCAGGATCCGCCGGCCCTCCGGCGAACTGGATGGACATGTCAGCGGCCAACGTCGACCCCGCGCTGGTGCTGCGCCGGCGCGCCCTTCGCCGCACCGAGGGCAGGCGCCGCCTGGCGGTGCTCGTGGGCGCGGTCGCGATGCTCCTCCTGCCGGCGGCCTACTGGGGGCTCGAGCATTCCTCCGTCTTCTCGGTCTCGCACGTTGCGGTCAGCGGGGCCAGCCCGCGGGTCGACGCTCAGGTGCAGGCGCTGGTCGCGGCCGACGTCGCCGGCAAGAGCCTGCTTCAGGTCGACGCGTCCGCACTCGCCAGCAGGCTCGAGGCGCTTCCCGACGTCCGCCTCGCGCGCGTCGACCGGGCATTCCCGCACGGCGTCGACGTGTCGATCGTGATGGAGCGGGCGGCGGCGTTCGTCCGCGCGGGCGACGCCCGTTACGTGATCTCCGCCGACGGCCGGGTGCTGCGAACCGTGACGCGCGCTCCCGCGCATCTGCCCCGCGTCGTGCTGCCCACGGGTGCCGTCGTCGTCACCGGCCACACCGTGAGTTCGGCACCGATGCAGTCGGCGCTGAGCGTGCTCGCCGGCGTGCCGGACCGGTTCCAGCGCGGTATCGGCGCGCGCCTGAAGGGCGTCGTCTCAACGCCCGGCGCAGTGGTGGCGGTCTTCGGCCATGGGCTGCAGTTGCGGCTCGGCAACACGAGCGGGCTCGCACTCAAGTTGCGAGTCGCCAGCAAGGTTCTGAGCGAGATGGGCTCCTCGATCCGGCGCTCCGTTGCGTACGTCGACGTCTCGGCACCCGCGCGCCCTGCCGTCGGCTACAAGAAATAAGGCTAAAGTTGAGGTATAGACTGAGCCCTCCTAACC
Source organism: Gaiellales bacterium (assembly GCA_036569885.1). Lineage (GTDB taxonomy): Bacteria > Actinomycetota > Thermoleophilia > Gaiellales > JAICJC01 > JAICJC01. The sequence goes on from DATCPV010000316.1 coordinate 2,898, forward strand.
ATCTGCTTGACAGCGAGAGTGG
>DATCPV010000317.1:0-5451 GCA_036569885.1 Gaiellales bacterium
GCTCTTCGACGCGGCGAGCTGGAACGGCATCGCCATCGACTCGACCTGCGGAGGTCACGGGACCTGCAAGAAATGCAAGGTCCAGATCACCGGCGGTGATTCGCACCTTGCACTTCTTGCAGGTGCCGTGGCCGCCGCAGGTCGAGTCGATGGCGATGCCGTTCCAGGAGGCGGCGTCGAACACCGTCGTGCCCACCGGCACGCGCACGTCGCCGCCGTCGGGGCGAAACTGCAGCCGCACCCGGCCCGTGCCCGCCTGCACCGCCGCGTCGGTCATGCCGCCCCGGCTGCGAGCTTGGCCCGGTACGCCGCGATCCAGCTGGCGCCCCACTCGTCGTGGCCGAGCAGGAAGTCGGCCGCACGCACGGCCTCGACGCAACCCGGGGCGCGGGCGTCCATGATCGCGCTCGTGAGCCCGTGGCTCGCCGAGATGGCGAGGAAGCCGGCCCCCAGGGTGTGCCGCCCCGGCAGGCCGAACGACGTGTTGGATGCGCCGCATGTCATGTTCACGCCCAGGTTTTCGCGGATCAGGCGGACGGTCTCGAGGAACAACGTCACGGCGCGCGGCTCGGCTCCAACCGGCATCGCCAGGGGATCGATGACGACGTCCTCGGGCGGGATGCCGTGGTCGCCCGCCACCGACACGATCTTGCGTGCGATCTCGAGCCGCCGCTCCGGTTCCATCGGGATCTCGTCATCGTTGGCTAGCGCGATCACGGCGGCGCCGTGCCGGGCGACGATCGGCAGGATCGCCTCCAGCCGCTCGTCCTCGCCGGTGACGGAGTTGACCAGCGCCTTGCCCTCGTATGCGCTCAGGCCGGCCTCGAGTGCCTCGATGATCGACGAGTCGATCACGAGCGGCAGGTCGGTCAGGGTCTGGACGAGGGCGACCGCGTTTCGCATCAGCTCGATCTCGTCGGCCAGGGGGTCGCCAACGTTCACGTCGAGCACGTCGGCGCCGCCCGCCACCTGCTCGGCTACGTCGGTCTCGAGCTGGGACAGGTCGCCGGCCTGGAGCTGGGCCTGGAAGCCCTTGCGCCCGGTCGGGTTGATGCGCTCGCCGATGACGCAGAACGGCCGGCCGGAGCCGATGACGACCGTGTTAGACCGGGACTGGAGAACCGTATCCATGTTCAACCCTTTCGGCGTGCGTGGGGATGCCAAGTCGGCGGCAGAGCGCCGCGATGCCCGCGTCCTTACGGAAGCTGATGAAGTGCAGCCCGCGGACGCCCGGCTGGGCCATCGCGTGCTGGGCGAGCTCGTAGGCGACGTCGAAGCACGCCTCCTGCTGGTCGGGTGCCGCCTCGACCCGCTCGATGATCGCCGCCGGCACCGAGATGCCCGGCACCTTCTCGTCGATGAAGCGCAGCGCCCGGGCCGAGCGCAGGATCGTGATCGAGGGCAGGATCGCGACCCGGCCGGTCAGGCCGATGCGGTCGGCCTCGGCCGTGAACTGCTCGAGCAGCTCGGGCTCGAAGCAGATCTGGAGCTGCAGGAACCGCGCCCCGGCCTCGGCTTTCTTGAGCGCCCGGTGGGCGCGGTAGGCATGCGGCGGCGCGCCCGGGTTCTCGACGGCGCCCAAGAAGAGGTGCGGCGGCGGCGAGATCGCGCGCCCGCTCAGGTAGCGGCCCTCGGCAATCGCCCGCGCCGTGGAGAGCAGCTGCGGGCTGTCGAGGTCGAACACGCGCCGGGCCTCGGGCTCGTCGCCCGCGGTGACGTCGTCGCCGGTGAGGCAGCACACGTTCTCGATCTCGTGCAGCGACGCGCCGACGATGTCGGCCTCGAGCGCCAGCCGGTTGCGGTCGCGGCAGACGAGCTGCATGATCGGCTCCATCCCGCACTTCTGCAGGGCGATGGCGATCGCAAGCGGCGAGGCGTGGGCGTGGGCCGCGGTGTTGTCGGTCGCGTTGCACGCGTCCAGATAGGGCGCCATCGGCTCGAGCTGGAACCGCACCTCGTCCATGCCGCCGCCGTCGATGGTCGGCATCTCGGCGGTGACGACGAAGCGCCCGCCCGCGAGGGCCTGCTCGAGCCGGCTCAATGCTCGCCGGCCTCCCAGCCGGCGGGTGTCTCGCGATCCCGGCCGGTGGCGAGGTTGATCCACGAGGACGTCCCCCGGAGGCGGTTGTCCACCGGCGGACGCAGGTGGTTGAACTCGTCTCGCCAGGATGCCGGCAGAAGCGGCAGCCGCCGCGAGCGCTCGTACCCGCGCAGCCACACGCAGCGCATCTCGGGCTTGACCTCGCAGCCGCCGTCGGCGCGCACGCCGCCGCACGGGCCGTTGCGAAGCGTCTTGGGGCAATTCATCGGGCAGGTCATGCCGGTCGAGTGGAGCACGCACTGGCCGCACATCTGGCAGCCGAACACGGGCTTCTTGACCGCCGCCTCCAGTGCCGCCACGACGCCCATCAGACCACTGCGGTTTCGCGGCGGTTCTGCTCGATCAACTGCTTGGCCAGGCGCACGGCCGTCGAGGCGTCGGCGGCGTAGCCGTCGGCTCCGACCGCGTCGGCGTACTCCTTGGTGACCGGGGCGCCGCCGACCATCACGATCACGCGGTCGCGCAGGCCCGCCTTCTGCAGGGCGTTGATGTTGGCCTTGAACATCGGCATCGTGGTCGTCAGGAAGGCCGAGAAGCCGACGATGTCGGGCTCGTGCTTCACCACCTCTTCCACGAACCGCTCCGGGGCGACGTTGACGCCAAGGTCGTGGACGGTGAAGCCGGCGCCCTCGAGCATGATGTTGACGAGGTTCTTGCCGATGTCGTGCACGTCGCCCTTGACGGTGCCCATGACGAAGGTGCCGATGGGCTTCGCGCCCGTCTCGGCCAGCAGCGGCCGCAGGATGTTGAGCGCGCCCTGCATCGCCCGTGCGGCGATCAGCATCTCGGGCACGAAGTAGTCGCCGCGCTCGAAGCGGGCGCCCACCTCCTCGAGCGACGGGATGAGCGCGTCGTACAGCATCCGCTCGGGCTCGAGGCCCTCGACCAGGCCCTGCTCGGTCAGCTCCTTGACGGATGGGGCGTTGCCGACCAGCGTGTCGTCGTACAGGCCCTGGAGGATTTCGTCGTGAGTCATGCTGCTCCTTGGGTCGTGGTGCCATACCCCAGCCGGGCCGAGACGATGGCCGCCTCGCGCATGAGCGGGGAGGCCAGCTCGGCCATTCGAATACGCGTCAGGCGGTGCTCGGGGCCCGAGATCGAGAGCGCCGCGAATACGTCGCCGGCCCCCGCGCGCACGGGCGCGGCCATGGCCGCGAGCCCCGGCTCGAGCTCTCCGATCGCGATCGCGTACCCGCGCGCCCGCACCGCGTCGAGCTCGGGCTCGAGCGCGGCGAGCTCCCGGGGGAGGCGGACGGCGCCGTAGGCCAGAAAGACCTTCCCGACCGCGGTCGTCTGGTGCGGGACTCGGCGGCCGATCCAGTTGCTCGAGCCGATGAAGTGGGGGCTGTCGACCTGGCTCAGGTGCTCGACGCCGAGCGGGGTCGGCACCGCCAGGTTGATCGTCTCCTCGCTGGCATCGGCCAGCCGGCGCAGCGAATCGGCGCTCAGCCCCACCAGGTCGCGCTCGCCGACGCCGCGCCGGGCCAGGCGGAGCATCACCGGCCCGGGACGGAGCGGGCCGCGGGCGCCGTCGCGCTGGACGAGCGCGTGCCGCTCGAGCGCCGCCACCAGCCGCGAGACGGTGCTCTTGGGCAGGTCGGTGGCCTCGGCCAGCTCGCCCACTCCGATCGGGTCCACACTGTCCGCGACCGCCACGAGCAGCTGGGCGGCCCGGTCGATGGATTGGGATCCGGAGGCGGGCGGCATTGAAAACTGGCTCACGATGTGGAACTATAGTTCCACAATAAGGATCATAGGGATCGACCGAAGGCCCGTCAAGACACGGCCGGGCGGTCGCCGGCCCACCGGAGGACGCATGTTCCGAAACACGATGCCGCGCTACGAGATCCTCTCCGAGGATGCCATGGACACGCTCGACCGCGGCTGGCGCCGGATCGTGTCCGAGATCGGCGTCGAGTTCATCCTGCCCGAGGCGGTCGACCTGTTCAAGGCGGCCGGCTGCAAGACCAAGGACGCGATCGTCTACCTCGATCCCGACTTCGTTCTCGAGCAGGTGGCCAAGGCGCCGCGCGAGTTCGAGCTGCAGGCCCGAAACCCGGAGCGCTCGGTGCACATCGGCGGCCAGAACATGGTCTTCTCGGGTGTCTACGGGCCGCCGTTCGTGCGCGAGGGCGACGACCGCCGCGAGGCGACCATGGCCGACTTCGAGCGGTTCGTGATGCTCTCGCAGGACTTTCCCCAGCTCGACTCGGCCGGGGGCACGATCTGCGAGCCCAACGACCGCCCGCTCGACTCGCGCCACCTCGACATGGTGTTCGCGCTGCAGACGCTCTCCGACAAGCCCTACATGGGCTCGGTCACCTCCGGCCCGAACGCGGCCGACACGATCGCGATGAGCGAGATCCTGTTCGGCGGGCGCGAGGCCATCGAGCGCTCTACGGCGTCGATCTCCCTGATCAACGTCAACTCGCCGTTGCGGTTCGACGATCGCATGCTGGCGGCGATGTTCGAGTACAACCGCGCCAACCAGGCGGTCATCGTCACGCCGTTCCTGCTCATGGGCGCGATGTCGCCGGTCACCGTCCCCGCCACGCTTGTCCAGCAGATGGCCGAGGCACTCGCCGGAATCGCGCTGACGCAGCTCGTGCGGCCCGGCTGCCCGGTCGTCTTCGGCTCGTTCCTGTCGAACACCGACCTGCAGTCCGGCTCACCGAGCTTCGGCACGCCGGAGTCGGCCATCGGCCTGCTCTGCACCGGTCAGATCGCGCGCCGGTTCGGCCTGCCGTGGCGCAGTGGCGGCGGCCTCACGTCGAGCCAGACGGTGGACGCCCAGGCCTCCTACGAGGCGCTGATGACGATGCTGCCGACGTTCCTGGCCGGCGCCAACTACGTCATGCACGCGGCGGGCTGGCTCGAGTCGGGCCTCGTCAGCTGCTACGAGAAGTTCATCGTCGACATCGAGATCCTGCGCATGCTGCAGGAGGAGTTCACGCCGCTCGAGGTCGACGAGGCGAGCCTCGCCTACGGCGCCCACGAGGAGGTCGGCCAGGGCGGGCACTTCCTCGGCGCCGAGCACACGCTCGAGCGCTTCCGCACCTGCTTCTACCGTCCGCTGCTCTCCTCGACCGAGAACTTCGAGCGGTGGAAGTCGAAGGGCTCCCGCGACGCCACCGAGCGGGCGGGCGAGATCTGGCGCAAAACGGTGGAGGACTACGAGCCGCCCGCGCTCGACCCGGCGATCCGGGAGCAGCTGAAGGAGTACGTCGACCGGCGCAGGATCGAGCTCGGCGACTGACCACGAGCGAGGAGACGACCATGGCAGACAGGCTGGCGGCGAGCATGGGCCGGCTCGGCACCGAGACGGCGTTCGAGGTGCTGGCTCGGGCCAA
>DATCPV010000318.1:0-2246 GCA_036569885.1 Gaiellales bacterium
GCATCGACGATGGCAATGGTCTGCTTCTTGCGGGGCCGCGAGGTGCCCGTGATGCGCGGCGTGCGCATCGGCAGCGAGTACGCGCGGTGGAACTGCAGCGGCCCGTAGCCCGCCGGCAGTCCGACCAGGGCCGACGTGACCGCCGGCCGGACGCCCTGGGCGACGACCTGCGCGAGGCAGCTCATCGTGCCGGGCGGCGGGGTGGAGCAGGCTGCGCGGCTGGTCGCGAGCGCCGGAGTGGGCACGGCGGCGGCCAAAAACACGAACGCCGCAAGCAGCGGCGCCAGAACGACTCGTCTCATGCATCCATCCTTCGGGGGTCGGCTACAAACGTACGCGCCTCGCGCACGTGTCCCAATCCCCCGCCCGGGTGTCCGCGCAGATTGGTGCTAGTCGGTGGTGTAGACCGCCGCGGGCGCTCCGCCCAGCGAGCGCAGCGTGTCGGCGACCGAGCACGAGATGCACGTGAAGATCGGTGTATCGCGCTCGGTGTAGCGGCTGGCCTCGGTCTCGCGCAGCGTCATCATCAGGTCGAGGAAGTCGCCGACGAAGTCGGTCTCGAACGCGACCACGAACTCCTGGTCGTCGATGCCGAACGAGTACGTCGTGTTGATCTTGACCGTCGGGAACTGGTGGCCGGCGGCGATGTGCTCGTTCATGATCCCCTGCCGGGCCGGCTTCGACAGCTGGTACCACGCCCGCGTCTTCACCATGGGGTAGATCAGCAGGTAGCGCGAGTCCGGGTTCCACATGATCCGGCCGCGCTTGTGCATCGAGCGGCCCTCGCCCTTGACGTACTGCGACCGCCGCGTCATCGACAGGTAGGCGTACGGGGTCGTCAGGTATCCACCCATGGTCGTGGACATGACGGCGGTGCCGAGCTCCTGGAAGTCCTCGAGCCGCTCGGACACCTTCCAGAGCATGAAGTCGGCATCGGGGCGCAGGCCCGCCACCGTGTAGGAACGCAGCGCAAAGCGGTCGCCGAACGACTCGATCGTCGCCGCCAACTCTGCCCGCGAGGCGTCCTGCTCGGCCTCCGGCAGCCGCCGCCAGGCCGGGTCGAGCTTGTAGAACGAGAAGTGCACGAACTGGCGGTCCTCGCCGGCGGAATTGTTCGGGGGGCTGCCGTTCGCGCTCATCGGTTTCGATCGTAGCAGGCGATTCCTGACACTCCCGCAACGCTCGCGGCGTTGTTCTGTGACGGGGGGCGAACCTACGTTGAACCGGTGCAGCGATCGACACACCGGGAGCGCGGCCAGGCGAGCGTCGAGACGGTGGCGCTCGTGCCCGCCCTGGTCGTCCTCACGCTCGCGCTGTGGCAGGCCGTGATGGCCGGCTGGGCGCTCGTATCGGCCGAGTCCGCGGCCCGCGCAGCCGCTCGGGCAGCCCTGGCGGGAGGGCCCGCGCGAGGGGCGGCGCTCGCGGCGCTGCCCCATGGGATGCGCCAAGGCGCGCGCGTGCGGATCACGAGCGGCGATGTGACCGTGCGCGTCCGGATTCCGGCGGTGCTGCCCGGATTTGGGATGGATGTCTCGGCGTCGGCCGCGAAGGTGCGGCAGTGAACCGCGAACGGGGGCAGGCGACTGTGGAGTTGGTGGCCTTCGGCGTGGTGGCGGCGGTCGTCGCGGTCGGGCTGCACGCGCTGCTCGTGCTGTGGGCGGCGCAGGGGCGCGCCCAGGGGATCGCCGACCAGGCCGCGGTGCTGGTGGCCGAGCAGCGCCCGCTGCCCGCGTCGTTGCGCCGCGAGGCCGACATCCGCGTCCGTGGGCACACGCTGGTCGTAACGGTACCCGTGCGGCTCGCCGGCGGGCTCGGCCGCACCGACGCCGTCGCGCGGGCGGCGCTGCCGTGAGGGAGCGCGGGCAGATCTCGGTGGCGGCGGTCGCCGCGATCACCGTCGTCCTCCTGGGCGCCGCCCTCATCGGCTATCTGAGCATGCTCGCCGCCGGAGGCGGTCACGCCCAGCGCGCGGCCGACCTGGCCGCGATCGCCGCCGCCGATCGGCTCGGGGCGAATCCCGATGCGTCGAGCGCCGACCTGCGCCGCGTCGCCGCGGTGGCGGCTGCCGCGAACGGGGGCCGGGTCGTCTCGGTGCGCGTGGTGCGGACGGGGTCGGTGCCGCGGGCAGTGGACGTGGCGGTCTCGGTGGCCGTGGACGGTTCGGTGCCGGTCGCGGGCCGCCAGCACCGGCGGGTGGTGGCCAGAGCTCGCGCCGGGGTCGCGTTCTCGGCCACCCTCCCCGAGGG
>DATCPV010000319.1:0-2254 GCA_036569885.1 Gaiellales bacterium
TCGGCTGCCTGGGCGCCTCGTGGACCGAGCTGCCGGCGCTGCGCGAGCAGATCCGGGCCGTCGGGCGCTCGACCGACCGCCCGTTCTGCGTCAACCTGGTGCTCGCGTTCGACCAGGCCGAGCGGCTGGAGGTCGTGGCCGAGGAGGGCGCCGCCATGGTGTCGTTCTCGTGGGGTATCGAGACGGCGCTCGTCGCCCGGGCGCACGCGGCGGGGTGTCTGGTGCTCGCGCAGATTGCGTCGGCCGGCGAGGCGCTCGCCGCCGTGCGCTCGGGCTGCGACGCCGTCGTCGCCCAGGGGGTCGAGGCGGGCGGCCACGTCCAGGGCGAGACCGCCCTCGTCGCGCTCCTCGGCGAGGTGTGCCGGGCCGTGGACGTGCCCGTGATCGCCGCCGGAGGCATCGCCGGCGGCGACGGCGCCCGGGCGGCGATCGCGGCGGGTGCCTCCGGCATCGCGATGGGCACGCGGTTCCTCGCGACGCCCGAGGCGGACGTGCATCCCGGGTACGCCGAGCGGCTGCTCGCAGCCCGGCCGGACTCCACCGTCCTCACGCACGTCTTCGACGGCGGCTGGCCCGACGCGGCCCACCGCGTCCTGCGCAACAGCACCTACACGGCCTGGGAGGCGGCCGGCCGGCCCGCATCGGGCGAGCGCCCGGGCGAGGGCGAGACGGTGGCCGAGATCGAGGGCGTCGCGATTCCGCGCTACGCCGCCGACGAGCCCCGGCGGGCGACGACCGGCGATATCGAGGCGATGTGCCTCTACGCCGGCCGCGGCGTCGGCCTGGTGACGGCCGTCGAGCCCGCCGCGGCCGTGGTCGAGCGGATCGCGCGCGCGCTCAGGTCGTGAGGTCGACGACCGCCAGGGGCTCGACCTGGCCGTCCGCCACGGCGAAGGTCCGCACCGTGTCGGGCAGCTCGCCGAAGGCGACCATCGCGCGACCGGTATCCGAGACCGCCAGCACCGGCAACGCGACCGCGGGCATCACGGCGTCGCACACGACCGTGCCCGATTCCATCTCGGCGACGCGGACGCGCGTGCGATCGTCGCCGTCCGCGCCGACCCACGCCACGTGCGATCCGTCCGGCGAGGCGACGGCGATCTCGACGTTGCCCCAGGCCAGGTGATCGGACCGCCGCCACTCGCCGGCGGCGATCACCACCATGCCCTCCTGGTCGTAGACTCCGAGCGACCCTCCGTCGAGCGGGAGCAGGAACCCGTTCGGCTCAGCCGGGGCGCCCTCGCCCGTCCACAGCTCGCTGACCTTGCCGGCGCCGACCGCGCACAGGCGCACGAACCGCCGGCCGTCGCCGAGGTCGGCCTGCTCGCCCTGCACGCCCCACACCACGGCCCTGGCGTGGCCCGAGTCGAGCGCGAGCCCCTCGGCCGCAACGCCCTCCCAGCTCGGTCCCGCGGCGACCAGCTCGAGTTGGTCGCCGCTCCACGCGCGCAGCATCGACGCGCCCTCGCTGCCCGAGAGGCCCACCACCAGGCCACGGCCGACGGCGATCCGTCGCAGCGGCGGATCGACCCGGGTGTGGGCGAGCGTCCGCGGCTCGTGCGCGCAGTCGACCACCGTCACACGGCGCGCCCCGGCCGCCAGCCACGACCCGTCGGGCGAGAGGGCGAGCACCTCGGCGTGATCAGGCAGCTCGACCCTCCGGCGCGCGCCCGAGGCCACGTCGATGAGCTCGACGGCCGCCCCCCGGGGCACGGCCGCGACGGTCGTGTCGGCGCTCAGCACGACCCGCGGCGCGGACCGGGTGTCGGGACCGTCGAGGAGGCGCAAATCGCGAACACGCTATCACCGCCGCATGGGCTCTCCCGGGGAGCTGAGCGAGATCGCCGCTGCGAGAGCGGCCCCCGCGATGCCCAGCACCAGGGCGGCGTCCACGTCGACATGGGCGATCAGGCTGCCGCCGACCGCCGTGCCGAACGCGATGGTCAGCGTGATGGAGGTTGAGATCCAGCCGAACACCTCGGCCTGCGTGCCGGGCACGGCGGCGGCCTCGACGAGGTTGTAGGTGATGGCGAAGCTCGGCGCGATCGGCAGGCCGGCGATCAGCATGATCACCACCATCTGCACCATCGACCCGGCCAGCAGGGGCAGGACGAGCGCCAGTGCGAACGCCGCGCTGATCATCCGCAGGCGGCGCTGGGGCCGGGCGGAGGCACCCGCCGCCGCCCCGCCGAGGACGCCGCCGATCAGGCTCCCCCCGGCGAACGCCGCCAGCGCGAGGCCGCCCAGAGAACGC